>NZ_JBQEAU010000093.1:0-18436 GCF_052108595.1 Advenella sp. | reverse complement strand
TAATGTAGCGCATATGTACGGCAAAACCGCGACATTCATGCCCAAACCGCTGTTTGGCGATAACGGTTCAGGCATGCACGTTCACCAGTCAATCTGGAAAGATGGCCAGAACCTGTTCGCGGGTAATGGTTATGCCGGTTTGTCCGAGTTCGCCTTGTTCTATATCGGCGGTATCATCAAGCATGCCCGTGCGCTCAATGCGATTACCAATCCAGGCACCAATTCCTACAAGCGTCTGGTGCCGCACTATGAAGCCCCGGTCAAACTGGCTTATTCAGCCCGTAACCGTTCTGCCTCGATTCGCATTCCTTATGTAGGAAATCCGAAAGGCCGTCGTATCGAAGCGCGCTTTCCCGATCCGCTGGCCAACCCGTATCTGGCGTTCTCTGCGCTGATGATGGCCGGCCTGGACGGTGTGCAGAACAAGATTCATCCTGGCGATCCTGCAGACAAAAACCTATACGATTTGCCGCCTGAAGAAGACAAGAAAATCCCGACCGTTGCCACGTCGCTGGAAGAAGCATTGGCCGCACTGGACACAGATCGCGAGTTCCTGACCCGCGGTGGTGTCTTCAGCAACGATATGCTGGATGCATACATTGATCTAAAAATGCAGGAAGTGACCCGTCTTCGTATGACACCGCATCCGGTCGAATACGATCTGTACTATTCGGTGTAACTGCTGCAGACGGGCCTGTCATACCTGAAAGGGGGATGGCGTTCGCCATCCGGCCCGATTGTTTCTCCCATGGCAGACTGGCATCTGTCGCCTTAAGGCTGAATCCGGCACGCATGGCCGCTTCTGGCCGGAAGGATGACGCTTAGTCAATCATCTCGCTTTATGCAGCGTGGATACTTCAGGACTCCCAATGGCAACGAAACTCACAGACGCATACGATCTTCTTGCCACATCCGTTTTGCTGGTGGATGACGATGGACGTCTTCTGCATATCAATAGCGCCGCGCAGGACCTGCTGGAGCGATCGCTCAAATCTCTGGAAAGATCGGCCGCTGTAGATTTGTTTACCGATGCTGAAGCCTTCAACAAGGCGCTCGATTACGTATCGGGCAGAAAACTCTCGAGCGTGCGCCTGACGCTGACGTTGCGCAAGCCTCTGGAAAGCGTGCCTGCCAATGTGACGCTGACCCGCCTGGAGGCTATGCCGTGGCGCATATTGATTGAAATACGTGAGTTCGAACAGCATGCGCTGGCCGAGCGCAACGAGCGGCTGTTTCACGAAATCGAGATCTACAAGGACACTTTTCGCAACCTGGCTCATGAAGTCAAAAATCCGCTGGGCGGCTTGCGTGGTGCGGCTCAGTTGCTGGAAATGGAGCTGCAGGATCCCGCGCTCAAGGAGTATACGCAGGTCATTATTGATGAAGCCGACCGCCTGCAGGGTCTGGTGGATCGTCTGATCCGCCCGAGCCAGTCGCAGTTGTCCCTGTCGGTGATCAATATCCATGAGGTATGCGAACGGGTGCATGCACTGATCAAGGCAGAATATCAGGATCGCATCGCGATTGTGAAAGATTACGATGCGTCGGTGCCGGATATGAAGGCCGATATGGCCAAATTGGTGCAGGCCTACCTGAATCTGGCGCGCAACGCTGCGCAGTCGTTGCTTGGCGATTTGCCGTCGCGATTGCTGTCCGATAGCGAGCACGAAACCTCTGCAGACAACGGCTTTATTGAACGTGCCGACGATAGCCTGGAGCACGTCGGGCCGCTGCTGACACTGCGCACTCGCATACTGAATAAATTTTATCTGCTCAATAAGGTGCACCGCCTGGTGGTGGTGGTCTCTGTCGTAGATAACGGCGCAGGCGTTCCCAAGCAATTGAAAGACAGGATTTTCCACCCCCTGGTCACTGGCCGCGCAGAAGGCACCGGGCTGGGGCTGAGCCTGGCCCAGGAGCTGGTGCATCAGCACGGCGGACTTATCGAATTTGATTCAGAACCGGGTCATACCGAGTTCAGAATGTTGTTACCGTTGGAGCAAGTATGAAAACAATATGGGTTGTCGACGATGATCAGGCCATTCGCTGGGTGCTGGACAAGGCGCTGCAGCGTGCAGGGATGGCGCCGACCTGTTTTGAACGGGCCAGAGACGTGCTCGATGCATTGCAAACGGAACGACCTGATGTACTGGTTACGGATATCCGCATGCCGGATATGTCAGGGATTGATCTGCTCAAGGCGATCAAACAGCGAGCGGCAGATTTGCCGGTCATTGTGATGACAGCCTATACCGATCTGGACAGTACAGTGACGGCTTTTCATGAAGGCGCGTTTGACTATCTGGTCAAGCCGTTTGATGTGAATGAAGCGGTGGCGCTGATTGAGCGGGCATACGAACATGGTCGTGAAAACGCGGAACATGTCGTGGAACAAAGCGTCCTGGCGCCGGCGCTGGCTGCCGATTACGACAAGATGATGACCCAATCGGCGTCCAGGCAGATGCAGGAAATTTTCCGCGCCATTGGCCGCCTGGCGCCCTCCAAGGTCACCGTGCTGATTACGGGTGAGTCCGGCACCGGCAAGGAATTGATTGCCCGCGCTGTGCACAAGCATGGCACGCGGGCGGGCAAGCCTTTCATTGCGCTGAATGCGGCGGCTATTCCCCGTGACCTGCTTGAAGCGGAACTGTTCGGGCATGAGCGCGGTTCGTTTACAGGTGCAAGCGCACAGCGCCGCGGCCGTTTTGAAGAGGCCAATGGCGGGACGCTGTTCCTGGACGAAATCGGCGACATGCCGCTGGAGTTGCAAACCCGCCTTCTGCGGGTGCTCGCCGAAGGCAACTTCTACAGAATCGGCGGTTCCCAGCCGGTAAGTGTGGACGTACGCATTATTGCGGCGACCCATCAGCCGCTTGAGGTACGGGTCGAGCAGGGCACCTTTCGTGAAGATCTGTTCCATCGGCTGAATGTCATCCGCTTGCGGGTGCCGCCATTGCGTGAGCGTCGAGAAGATATCGGTCAGCTGGCAGCGCATTTTCTCAAGGTCGCGGCCAGCAGTCTGGGCGTGGCGCCCAAGCAATTGAGCCCGGAGGCGCTGGATATTCTTCAGCAATTCGATTTTCCGGGCAACGTGCGCCAGCTGGAAAATTTTTGTCATTGGCTCACTGTCATGTCGCCGGCTCAGCGGATCGATAGGAACGATCTGCCGCCAGAGCTGATGGCCAGCCTGAGCTTTTCGCCAAGGACGGAACGTGCGTCGGACGGCGTGGCGCCGTCAGCAGGTATTGTCGGCGGCGCCTCGGATACGACGACGCATTGGTCTTCGGCACCCACTGCTGCAGCCGCAAGCCCTTTGTCCCATGCGCCGCTGCCGGGGAGCGATAACAGTCAGCCGAATTGGCTGGACAAACTGGAGTTTGAGGTTCAGCAACGCCTGCAAAGCAATGAAAAGGACATCATGGCGCACCTGACGCAGGAGTTCGAGCGGATTGTGCTCACAACAACGCTGGAAAATTGTCGGGGGCGACGTATTGACGCCGCCGCCAGACTGGGTATCGGCCGCAACACGGTGACCCGAAAGCTCAAGGAACTGGGCATAGAGAATCTTTGATCGCCGGCTTGGCTGTCGTCAGGCTGATGCAACTGCCGAGCGGCGCTTGTGGGCGATGCCGCAAGCGGTCGAGCAGCCAGGCGGTGAGGATGGGCAAGAGGCGACGACGGGCAGGCAATGGCCGCTTAAGCGCCTTTGATATGCCACGCCGACATGTGGGTCGTGCATCGGTCCAGAACTTCCATCCTTTGAATTATCCCGTATGTGGTACTGCGTGGTACCACAAATGACTTGAAAATGTTGTCCACCAACACGGGTGCAAGGACAACGTCCCGATGTCGGTGAGAGGCCATGTCTGCCTGGCCATTACCCGATTTGCCGGTCAACTATAGCTCTGCCATTCGGTTGGCGTCTTGTCCATGCGACGCCAGGCCTGCAGCTTGCCATCTTTCATCGTGCCGATATGATCGGCAATGGCTTCGGCTTCTTCCAGATTGTGCGTCACCAGAATGGCGCTGATGCCACTGTGCTTGAGAATACTGCGAACTTCCACAACCAGTTGCCGGCGAATTTCCGTATCCAGATTGGAAAAGGCCTCATCCAGCAACAGCAGTTTGGGCGAGGGCGCCAGCGAGCGTACCAGCGCAACGCGTTGCTGCTGGCCACCGGAAAGTTCGTGCGGGTACCGGTCACGCAGGTCAGACAGGCGTACCAGCTCCAGCAATTCATCCACCCGCTGTCTGCGCGCTTGTTGTGTTTGCCTGCGCAGGCCAAACTCGACATTCTGTGCAATCGTCAGATGCGGAAACAGAGCATAATCCTGGAACATCATGCCAATGCGGCGATGTTCCGGTTCGATCATGCGACCGGGTTCGGCGATGACTTGGCCGTCGAGCAGAATCTGCCCTGCGTAGACCGGCTCGAACCCAGCGATGGCGCGCAGGACCGTGGTTTTTCCGCAGCCGGACGGGCCTAGCAGACACACGATTTCACCCGCAGGCACCTGCATCGTGTAGCCGTCGACAACCACCTTCATCCGGTGGTCATGTTTATAGCCCAGCCGAATGTCATTGATTTGCAAAATGGGGGTTGGGTGCATCAGTAGTTTGCCTTCAATTGGGTACGGGCCAGCAAGATCACCGGAATCAGGCCGGCAAATACAATAATCAGGGCGGCAATCGCCCCTTCGTCATAGGTGCCACGTGCCGCCTCGGCATATAGCCATGTTGATAGGGTTTCAAAATTGAGCGGACGCAGCAGCAGTGTAGCCGACAACTCTTTCATGGCATCCACAAAAATCAGCAGAGCCGCTGCGCCCAGCGCCGGACGCAGCAACGGAAAGTGAACACGCAGGAAACTGCGAAATGCACTGTGTCCCAGACTGCGCGATGCCTGTTCCAGCGATGGGGGAATCCGGGCCAGGCCCGATTCAATGCTGCCAACCGAAATGGCCAGAAAGCGCAGCGTATACGCCAAGACAATGCCGGCTGCCGAGCCCATGATATACAGCTGCGGAGGAATGCCGGCTAGCACGTTCATGGCGCCTGAAATGAGCTGATCAAACCACGAATAGGGAATCAGCAAGCCGGTGGCCAGGACGGTACCTGGAATGGCATAGCCTAGGCTACTGCAACGGGCAAGCAAGCGTGCGGTGCCACTACGAGCATGACGCGCAGACCAGGCGATGATCAACCCGCAGCAGATGGTGACGACAGTGGCTAGCAGCGACACGGATACCGTGTTGTATGTGGCCCTGAGCAGCTCCATTGACACTGCTTGCAGCGACGACAGGCGCTTGATCGATTCGTTTACCAGAAACCAGAAGGGGATGATAAAGCCGGTAATGATGGGGAACCAGCCCAACAACATGGCGACTAGGGCAGCAACGCCGCGCAGCTGCACGGGTTGTATCGGGTGCATGCGCTGGGTGATGGCATAGCGTTGGCGACGCCGGGCGTAGCGTTCCATATAAATCAGCAGCGTTACCACGGCCAGCATGACAATCGCAATTTGCGCTGCGCCCTCCAGATTGGACCGGGTGATCCAGGTTGTATAAATGGAAATGGTCATGGTCTGGATGCCGAGAAATTCTGAAGCGCCTACATCGTTCAGAGTCTCCAGCAACACCAGACTCAAGCCTACCGCCATGGCTGGACGAGCCAGGGGCACCACCACGCGCCAGAAGGCTTCACGACGCGAGCATCCCAATGTTCTGGCCGCTTCCAGCAGACTGGCAGCCTGCGTCATGAACATGACCCGGACACTTAAATAGACATACGGATACAACACCAGCCCCAGCAAAAGGATGGCGCCAGCCATGGAGCGCAGGTCGGGTAGCCGGAATTGGCGCGGTGAGTCATAGCCCAGCAGGTCGCGGATCAAGGTTTGAATTGGTCCCAGCGGGTGAAGGACATCCAGATAAGCGAACGCCATGATATACGTGGGCACGGCCAGGGGTAACAACAGGCCCCAGGTTACCAGCCGGCGGGTGGGAAACAGATAAGCGGTCGTCAGCCATGCGCTGCCGCCGCCGATCAGTGCACTCAGGACACCCACGCCCAGCAGCAGAAGCACGGTGTTCGATAACGAGACAGGAAGCACATTATGCAACAGGTTCAGCCAGTGGCCGGTCTCGCCGGATACGGCCAGCGCGGTCAGCACCAGCACCGGTGCCAGTACGCACAACGCCAGGGCGGCAGCTATCCACTGACTGGGTGGCCAGCGACGGGTAGCGGTCAAGGCGGCAGAAGAAGGGGTGACCATACCGAGTTTACCAAACGCATGCGGCGGGCTTGATGCCCGCCAGACAGGAAAATACAAAAAAGAGAACGGTTGGTCGGCGTTGACCAGTGCCTGACACGAGTGCCTGGCTTTCCGTTCTCAGAGCGCAATAAGCGATAATTATTGATTGAACCCGACTTGGTCGACCAGTTCGCTGGCTTGCTTACGATGCTTGGCAATGTCTGCCAATGGCAGGGTGTCGGCTTTCAATGTACCGAAGCTGGCTACCGTCGGGTCCAGTTGTACGCCCTGGCGTACCGGGTATTCGTAATTGGCGCTAGCATACAGACTCTGCGCTTTTTCCGAAGTCAGATATTCTAGCAGTTTGACTGCGTTGTCCTTGTTGGCTGAGTGTTTGGCGATGGCTGCGCCGCTCACATTGACATGGGTGCCGCCTTCTTTGCTGCCGGCAAAGGTTGGTAGAATAACTTTGATTGCATTGCCCCATTTATATTGGTCCGAATCGGGCTTTGCATTGCGCATCTGGCCGACATAGTAAGAATTGGCAATGCCGATGTCGCATATCCCGCCAAGAATATCCTTGGCAACGTCACGGTCGCCGCCGGCTGCCTTACGACCCAGGTTGGCCTTGACGCCTTTGAGCCACGCCTGTGCTTTTTCGGCACCGTCATGGGCAATGATTGCAGCAAAAAGGCTGGTATTGTATGGATGCTGGCCCGAGCGGATGCATACCTTGCCTTTCCACTTGGGATCGGCCAGTTCTTCATAAGTAAACTTGTCCAGGTTCAGGTCTTTAGCGGCATACAACACCCGGGCCCGTGTCGACAATGCAAACCATTGGTTGCCTGGATCACGCAAACTGGCCGGAACGGCCTGGTTCAGCGCATCCGATTGCACCGGTTGGGTAATGCCGGCATTCACCAGATCAATCAGGTTACCGTAATCGACCATCATGAGCAGGTCGGCGGGTGAACGCTCACCTTCGCTCTTTACGCGCTCGACCAGGCCATCTTTCATGAAAACCGTATTGGTCTTGATGCCGGTTTCCTTGGTGAAGTTGTCCAGAATGGGCTGGATCAGCTTGGGCTCGCGTGTCGTGTAGATATTGACTTCACCTGCGGCATAGGCCTGGGCGCCACAAAGAACACCAGCGCACGTGAGCGCCTGAGTTAGGATAGAGAGAGATTTCATGACCGCCTTTATTATGTGAAAATAAATCCAACCGGATCAGTCGTTGCAGTTAATCTGATACCGGCAAATCGAATGTTGCTGACAATAAGAATGATTTTCACTATATTACTTCAGCAAAATTTCAGCTACGAAATAAATCAAGTTTTTTTAAAAATTTTGTCAGAAAAAAGGAAAAAAATGCGACAGATTTCATCCTGCCATCCCGGATTTGCCTGTTGCGCTCGCCCAGTATGGGCGCTGGCGTGGTGCAGGCATGCATCGCCCGCTTCAAGGTCCCGTGCCGTAACGTCGGTAGACTGCGGCTGCCAGCACACGATTATTTTAGGGCCGAAAGTGTATATACTATTGTTATTGCCTATAGTAAACGCCTCGTTCATTGGAGAATCTCATGACCAAACAAGTCATTCAGACAGACAAAGCCCCCAACGCCATCGGTCCGTATTCCCAGGCAGTGGTCTCGCCCGCTGGCAGTACCGTCTACCTTTCCGGCCAGATCGGTCTGGACCCGGCCACAGGTGATCTGGTTTCCGAACAGGTTGAAGAACAGGTGCGCCAGGCTTTCAGCAACATGAGCGCCGTCATTCATGCTGCCGGCGGCTCATTGCACAGTATTGTCAAACTCACCTTGTTTTTGACCGACCTGGCCGATTTTGGCATTGCGAACACGGTGATGTCCGAGCTGATCCCTGAGCCGTTTCCGGCCCGCTCGACGGTTCAAGTGAGCGCCTTGCCCAAAGGCGCTCTGTTCGAGGTAGAGGCCATCATCGTCGTCTGACCATCCCGCTGCCATGCCTGTTGCTTCCGCGAGAACCAATAGTCCCACCGCCATCGGCAAGAAATTTGCAAGCCTCGGACTGGTTCAGGATTTTGATTTTGTGTTGCATTTGCCGTTGCGTTACGAAGACGAAACGGCGCTGCATCGCATTGACTCCCTGTATCCTGGCCAAATGGCGCAGGTCGAAGGGATCGTGCGCAAAGCGCAGGTGCTTATCCGGGGCCGGCGGCAACTGACCGCCACGATCGACGACGGATCCGGCCAACTGTCGCTGCGCTGGCTGAATTTTTATCCGAGCCAGATTAAAGCCGTTGAAGAAGGGCGGCTTATTCGGGTGCGCGGCGAAGTACGTGGCGGATCGTTCTGGGGTTTTGAAATGGTGCACCCCAAAGTCAGTCGTGCCGGCGTACCGCTCTCGGATCGCCTGACGCCGGTGTATCCGGCGACTGAGGGCCTGAACCAACCGCAAATTCGCAAGGCGGTCAATGCCGCGCTGTCCCGGGTGCAGCTGGACGACACGCTGCCCGTAGCGGTTCAGCGCAAATATCAGCTTGCTCCCTTTGCCGAGTCCATACAGTTGCTGCACAATCCACCCAAGCAAGCCGATACGCTGGCGCTGATTGAAAAAACGCATCCGGCGTGGGAGCGGATCAAATTTGATGAGTTGCTGGCTCAGCAATTGGCGATGTCGCTGGCACGCGCCACGCGACAGAGCAAGAAGGCCTATGCCATGCAGGGCAAGCGTTCCGGACTGACGCAACGCCTGCTTGCCCAGGTAGGTTTTGCCCTGACCGCCGCACAGGAAAGCGTTTGCCAGGAGATTCTGGCCGATATGCAACGTACCTTTCCCATGCAAAGATTGCTGCAGGGGGATGTAGGCAGCGGTAAAACCGTGGTGGCCGCCATTGCGGCGGCACACGCAATTGATCAGGGGTTTCAGGTTGCCATTATGGCGCCCACCGAAATCTTGGCCGAACAGCATTTCAGAAAGATGTCCGCCTGGTTTGAGCCGCTAGGTATCAGCACCGGCTGGCTGACAGGCAACCTGACGCCGAAAAAAAAGCGGCAGGCTGCAGCGCTGGTGGCCGAGGGCACCACGCAACTGGTAGTCGGCACCCAGGCGCTGATTCAGCAGCATGTGACGTTCGCCAGGCTGGGACTGATGGTCGTGGACGAGCAGCATCGTTTCGGTGTCGGACAGCGCCTGAGCCTGGCCCGCAAAGGCGAGCAGGAAGCGGTCGCGCCCCATCAGCTGAGCATGAGCGCCACGCCGATTCCGCGTACATTGGCCATGACCTTTTTTGCTGATCTGGATGTCTCGGTGATCGACACCTTGCCGCCGGGTCGCACGCCGGTGATTACCAAATTGTTTGCCGATTCCCGGCGCGACGAACTGCTGGCACACGTGCATGAGGTGATTCGCCAGGGCAGGCAGGTATACTGGGTCTGTCCACTGGTCGAAGAAAGTGAGGCTTTGCAGTTGCAGACGGCGACCGACACGTTCAACCGGCTGCAGCAGGAACTGCCCCAATTGCGCATTGGCCTGCTTCATGGACGCTTGCCGACACAGGAGAAAACAGCGATCATGTCTGCGTTTCATGGGCATGCGCTGGATTTGCTGGTCGCCACCACCGTTATTGAGGTCGGCGTGGATGTGCCCAATGCCTCGCTGATGATCATTGAACATGCCGAGCGCTTCGGGCTGGCGCAATTGCATCAGCTGCGGGGTCGGGTGGGTCGCGGAAAAAATGAATCGGTGTGTGTGCTGTTATATCAGGCGCCCCTGTCGTCTGTGGCAACGGCCAGACTCAAAGCCATGTATGAGACGCAGGATGGCTTTGAAATCGCCCGGCGTGATCTGGAACAGCGCGGTCCGGGTGAATTTCTTGGTTTGCGGCAATCGGGCATGGCGCTGCTGCGTTTTGCCGATATCGAGCTGGACGCGCCAATTGCCGAGCAGGCGCGGGACACAGCGCAGTGGCTACAGTCAACGTATCCCGAAGCGGCAGCCGCGCATTTACAACGCTGGGCGCGACAGCGGGCAGATCTGCTCAGAATATGAAGTGTTTCATCCGGATGTAGACGTTCTGGCCCCGCATGCACGGCTCAGAATATGCGTTTGAACAGGACTATCCTGTCCACGGCTGCCTATTGCGGCCAACTTGACCCTTACTTAACGCGGAGCCTGGTGTGACGCTTACCGAACTCAAATATATCATTGCAGTGGCCCGGGAACGACATTTCGGTCGTGCGGCAGAGGCGTGCTTTGTCAGCCAGCCAACCTTGTCTGTTGCTATCAAAAAGCTTGAAGATGAACTGGGCGTGGTTATTTTCGAACGCGGCGGCAATGAGGTTGGCGTGACGCCGACGGGGCTGCGGATCGTTACACAGGCCCAGAAGATTCTTGAAGAAAGCGCCAATCTGAAGGAAATCGCCAGGCAGGGTAACGATCCGCTTACCGGCGCATTGCGCGTCGGTGTGATTCATACCATCGGGCCTTATTTGCTGCCCAAGCTGATTCCGCTGCAATTGCGTATTACACCGCAGATGCCGCTGATCCTTCAGGAAAGTTTTACGGTGCGCCTGCTGGAGTTGCTGCGCCAGGGCGAGATCGACTGCGCCATCGTCGCATTGCCGCTACCCGAAGCCGGACTAGAGGTGCGCTCGCTTTATGAAGAACATTTTATTGCCGCGGTTCCGCGCAATCATCGCTGGGCGGGCCTGCCGCAAGTCGACACCGAAATGCTCAAGCAGGAAACCATGCTCTTGCTGGGCGCCGGTCACTGCTTTCGCGATCAGGTATTGGAAGTCTGCCCGGAAATGTCGCGATTCTCCGCCGCTGCGGATGGCATCCAGCGATCCTTCGAGGGCTCTTCACTGGAAACCATCCGTCACATGGTAGCCGCCGGCCTGGGCATTACGCTGCTGCCGATGACGGCCTTGCCCGAGAAGCCGCCTGCCGCAGACGATTTGGTGCATTATGTACCGCTAAAGGAACCGATACCAAACAGGGAAGTGGTGCTGATCTGGCGTCGCAGTTTTCCTCGACTGCAGGCCATTGATGCCTTGGCCGATTGCATTTATCGATGCGATCTGACCGGCGTCAGAATGCTCAACGGCAAGATCCGCAGCCTGTAAGTGCATCGCGTGTAAACGCAGATCAGGGTTTACCTTGAGGGTTCGGACAAAATTGAACCATGGCAAAAAAAGTGCGAGAATAGCAGCGTTAAACGTTATTACGTATTCTTACATTACCGGAGTATTACAAATGAACTATCTGAAAGCATCTGCAATGTTAATGGCCATTTCTGCCGGCCTGATGCTGTCGACCCAGACATTGGCTGCAGATACCATAAAAATCGCGGCAGTCGGACCGGTGACCGGCCCGGTAACGCAATATGGCGATATGGTACGCGAAGGCATTCGCACAGCAATCGAATCTATCAACGCCGCAGGCGGATACGATGGCAAACAGTTCGAAATGGTTGAGGTCGACGATGCCTGCGAACCCAAACAGGGGCCCATTGCGGCCAATAACGTCGTCAACAAGGAAATTGGTTTCGTGGTCGGCCCGGTATGCTCGGGCGCTACGGTAGGTGGCGCATCTATTTATAACCAGGAAGGGGTAGTCATGATTACGCCTTCTGCAACTGCGCCCAACGTGACTGATGGCAAGAATTTCGATTTCGTTTTCCGCACCATCGGACGCGACGATCAGCAAGGTCCTGCAGCGGCAAAATATATCATCGACAGTGTCAAGCCCAGCAAGGTTGCTATCCTGCATGACAAGCAGTCTTATGGACAGGGCATTGCGTCATCGGTACGGGACAACTTGAACAAGGCCGATATTGATGTCACCTTGTTCGAAGGCATTAATGCTGGTGAGACCGATTACTCGTCCGTGATTACCAAAATGAAGGCAGCAGGCGTCGATTTCGTTTACTACGGTGGCTACCATCCTGAAATGGGCCTGCTTATGCGCCAGGCAGCAGAGCAGGGGCTGAAAGTCAAATTCATGGGCCCGGAAGGCGCCGGCAATCCTGAAATCAATGCGATCGCCGGTGACGCGGTAGAGGGCATGCTGCTGACGCTGCCTGCCGATTACTCTGCACTGCCGGAAAACAAAGCCGTGGTCGAGGCCTTCAAGGCCAAAAAACGCAACGCGTCCGGTGCTTTCCAGCTGACTTCCTACGCAGCGACACAGGCTATCTTCGAAGGGATCAAGGCCACCAAGAGTACCGATCCTGAAAAAGTGGCCGAGTGGCTGCATGGCAATTCAGTCAAGTCGGTGATTGGTGATCTGTCATGGAACAAACAGGGCGACCTGAACGAGTTCAAGTTTGACATTTATACCTGGCATAAGGACGGCAGCAAAACGGCTGTGAAGTAAACGGTTTCGCTGCAGTGGCTCTCACACGCGGCCACGTGTAGCGAGCCGGATTGCCCGACCAGACCAAAAAAACCGGATCCAATTAATGGATCCGTTTTTTTTTGAGGTCGTTCCAGGCACTCTGGTACAGAGAGCGCAACACACTGTTGTAGCTAAACAGATTTAGCCGGTGTTCGACGCTGATATGTGGTGTAAAAGATAAGCAAGGATGTTGCTACGTGCTGTTCAATCAATACGGCGTGTCGTCACCGGATCGAACCAGTGCAGATGATGTCGGGCGTCCGCACCGGCATTGATCCTGTCGCCGATTTTATAATTGGCGGAGGCTGTCTCGTGGACATCGCAACGGATAACGACCAGGGTATCGCCGACCCATCCGTGGATGAGTTTTTCTGATCCCAGGATTTCGATCATTTCGATTGTCATCGGGATGCCGGATTCATCCAATTGGACGTGTTCAGGACGAAAGCCCAGGATAATCTCCTTGTCACGGGCACGTTCCGGAACTTGTGCTGCGGATATGGCCATTTTCTGGCCGTCCCTGGTCATAATGACACCGCCAGCGTTGACTGACACCGGGATCAGGTTCATCGGCGGCGAGCCAATGAAGGCGGCGACAAACGTCGTGGCCGGTTTTTCAAATACTTCAATTGGCGTGCCGATCTGTTCAGCAACGCCTTTGTTCATCACGATCATGCGGTCGGCCAGCGTCATGGCTTCGACCTGGTCGTGGGTGACGTACAGGCTGGTGGTGCGCAGGCGGCGATGCAATTTCTGGATCTCCAGGCGCATCTGTACCCGCAGCTTGGCATCCAGATTGGACAGCGGCTCATCGAATAGAAACACCTTGGGTTCCCGCACGATGGCGCGGCCCATGGCCACACGCTGGCGCTGTCCGCCGGACAACTGCTTGGGCCGCCGTTCAAGCAGGCTGCCCAGCTCCAGGATGCCGGCCGCCTGCTGCACCCGTTCATCAATCTGCGCTTTGGTCAGCTTGCGGATTTTCAGGCCATAAGCCATGTTTTCATAGACCGACATATGGGGGTAAAGCGCATAGTTCTGAAAGACCATGGCAATATCGCGCTCTGCCGGTTCCAGTCCGTTGACGATGCTGCCATCGATCAGAATCTGGCCTTCTGTTACTGATTCCAGACCGGCAACCATGCGCATCAGTGTGGACTTGCCGCAACCGGAAGGGCCGACGATAACAATGAACTCACCGTCTTTTACCTCAAGGTTCACGCCGTGGATCACGGCAACATTGCCGGGATAGGTTTTTTTGATGTCGTTAAATTGTAGTGTTGCCATTTATTAATCCTTTATTTCTCGGTATCCACGAGACCCCTGACAAACCACTTCTGCATCAGCACCACGACCAATCCGGGCGGAATCATGGCAAGTAGGGCGGTTGCCATCACAATGTTCCAGTCGGTCACGCTGTCGCCACCACCGATCATGGTGCGGATGCCGACCACAATGGGGGTCATGTCGTCTGTCGTTTTCATGACCAGGGGCCACAGGTATTGGTTCCAGCCATAAGTGAACTGAATCACGAACAGGGCGGCGATGCTGGTTTTTGACAAGGGCAGTAAAATATCGCGGAAAAAGCGCAAGGGACCGGCGCCATCAATTCGCGCGGCTTCAATCAGTTCGTCGGGTACGGTCAGAAAAAACTGCCGGAACAGAAAGGTGGCAGTGGCCGAGGCGATCAGCGGCAGCGTAAGTCCGGCATAGGTATTGGTCAGGCCAAGGCCGGCGACCACTTCAAAGGTCGGAGAAATACGCACCTCCACCGGCAGCATGAGCGTGACGAAAATCATCCAGAAACACAGCATCCGGAACGGAAAGCGGAAATAGACCACGGCAAACGCCGAAAGCATGGAAATGGTGATTTTGCCTATGGCAATCGTCATAGCCGTAACGAAGCTGACCCAGAGCATGTGGGCGACACTGTTTGGCGCAGAACTAGAGCCGCCAAGCAGTGCATTGGTGTAGTTCTCTATGAAATGTCTGCCTGGCCAGAGCGACATGGGAGCGTTGGCCACTTCCTGGGCTGTCTGCGTTGAGGCCACGATGGCAATATAGAGTGGAAAGGCCACCACGACCAGACCAATGATCAGGATCAGGTGGGCCAGCAAATCCAGCATAGGGCGTCGTTCAATCATTGCGGTGTTTCCTTAGTACTGGACTTTACGGTCAACATAACGGAACTGGATGACCGTCAGCGCAATTACAATCATCATCAAAATGACCGACTGTGCGCCGGACGAGCCGTAATCGAATGACTTGAATGCAGTCTTGTACACGTTGTAAACCAGTATGTTGGTAGACGTGCCGGGGCCGCCCTGGGTGGTCGTATCGATAATCGCGAACGTTTCGAAAAAGGCATAGACGATATTGATGACCAACAGGAAGAACGTCGTGGGCGACAACAACGGGAACACAATGGTGCGAAAGCGCCGGAACGGGCTGGCGCCATCGATGGCTGCCGCTTCCAGCAACGAGGTCGGAATGGATTGCAGGCCGGCAAGAAAGAACAGAAAATTGTAGGAGATCTGTTTCCATACTGCGGCGATGACAACCAGCGTCATGGCATCGGTCGAATCTAAGCGCGGATTCCAGCTGATGCCAAGATTGGCCATGTATACGGCCAGCGTGCCCACGGCGGGCGAGAACAGAAATGCCCACAGTACACCGACGACGGCCGGCGCAACGGCATAGGGCCAGATCAGCAGGGTTTTGTATGCGCCGGCTGCCCGCACCACGCGATTGGCCATGACCGCCAGCAAGAGCGAGACCGCCAGGCCGATGGCAGCGACCAGGCCAGAAAACAGCAGTGTGACCCAGAAGGAGGAATAATAAGTACTGTTGCTAAATAAGCTGGTGTAATTGTCCAGACCAACAAATTGTTGATCACCGCCGAAGGCCGATTCGATAAAAAACGATTGCCAGATTGCCTGGCCGGCCGGCAGGAAGAAAAAAATAGCGGTAATGAGCAACTGCGGCGCCAGAAGCAGATAAGGCAGCAGTTTATGGCTGAAAACTACGCGTTTTTCCATGAGAAAGTTCCGATGCAATATCCGGGAAAACGACGCAACCCCGGTATATGGCGACAGGCGGACAGCAGTGACGTCAGCGGCCGGGAAAGCAGATCTGTTCAATCCGAAGACTGTAGAGCAGTTGCCATTGCGCCGGCAAGACCGGCAGAGTTTCAAGGCGAAAATTGATGACTGCGATAAAACAAAAACAGCGAAGGCAATGATGCTGTGCCCTCGCTGCCTGAACAGTCAGAATAGCTTATTTGTTGCCCTTTTCAAAACGGACCAGCAATTCATTCGCCCGTTTTTCCATGTCGGCTGCGCCGTCCTTGATGGAAACCTTGCCGCCGAACATGGATTCCATGACACCTTCCTCTATATCACGAATCTGTGGCAGAAAGCCCAGACGAACACCGCGCGATTGCGCCGTTGTTTCCACATTCAGTTGCTGGAACGGGACATCGGTACCGGGGTTCTTGTCGTAGTAACCGGAAGCCTTGGTCGCATCGTAGGCGGCTTTGACCACAGGCACATAGCCGGTGTCCTGGTGCCATTTGGCGGCAACTTCCGGTTTGGTCAGGTGATGAAAGAAAGCAGTCACGCCTTTGTAGACCTCAGGCGATTTTTTGGAGAATACCCACAGTGAAGCACCACCGATCACGCTATTTTGCGGGGCGCTCTTGACGTCCTCGTAATAGGGTAGTTTGGCAACGCCGAATTTAAATTTGCCGTTCTTCAGGATGTTGGCCCGCGTGCCACTGGATCCGGTAAACATGCCACATTTGCCGGAGATGAAAAGGGCGTTGGCAGCATCGCCGCGACCACCGTAGGTGAAGGTGCCTTCCTTGGACATCTTGCTCAGAAATTCAAAGTGCTTCAGGAATGCGTCCGATTGCAACTCGACTCGGGCGTCCAGGCCACCAAAGCCATTATCTTTGGAGGCGTAGGGAACATTATGCAGGGCGGCAAAGTTTTCGATCAACACCCACGCTGGCCATGAAGTGGTGTAACCGCATTCGACGCCGGCTGCCTTGAGCTTTTTCGCAAAGGCTTCGATATCTGCGTAGGTTTTGGGTCCCTGTTCCGGATCCAGGCCTGCTTTTTTGAACAGGTCTTTGTTATAGAACATCACTGGCGTCGAGCTGTTAAAGGGCATGGAAACCAGTTTGCCGCTGGTATCGGAATAGTAGCCGGCAATACCAGGCACGAAGGCTTTCGGATCCAGCGGATTGCCGGCTTTCTCTGCCATGTCCTGTACCGGTTCGATAGCGCCCTGGGAGTACATCATGGTGGCTGTACCCACTTCAAACACCTGGATGATATCCGGTGACTGTCCTGCACGGTATGCGGCGATGCCCGCGTTCATGGATTCTCCGTAATTGCCTTTGTAGGTTGCCTTGACGACATAGTCTTTCTGGGAAGCGTTGAAGTCTTTGACAATGTCGCTGACCCGTTCGCCCAGCGGTCCTTCCATTGAGTGCCAGAAGGTAACGTCGGTAGCCGCAAGGGCGCTGAAGCTGGCAAAGGACATGGCGCTGGCCAGGGACAAAGTACGGATCGTATAGCGCATGGTTGAATTCTCCGGGGGTAGGGGTGTCCCAATGCAAAACGGGACGTGATAAACGGCATTATAGTATGACTTGTTTGTTACAGAATAGTGACTATCCCTAACCCGCCTCGCGTGCACGCGCTTGTCGCGAAAGTCCAGTAAAATCACCCGTTTGCTTGTCTTTTTGTCTGGCTCAGCGTATTTTCTGGTGTGCTGTCGGGCATTAGCAGAGTACAATCCCTGACCATGAAAAATTCACTCTCTATCGCTTTTATCGGTGGCGGAAATATGGCAGGCGCCATGTTGGGCGGCCTGCTTGGCAATCTGTGCGAGCCGCAGGATGTCCTTGTCGTGGATCCCAGCCAGACGACGCGCTCGGCATGGGAAGACAAGGGTGTGGCCACCGCAGCCGCAGCTTCCGAGGCGCTCAGTCAATATAAAGTCTGGATCTATGCCGTCAAGCCGCAAATCATGCAACAGGCCATCGATGCGTCACACCAATTTTTACAGGGCGACACGCTGGTGATCAGTATTGCCGCCGGTCTCACAACGGCATCGCTTTCGGGCTGGCTCGACCAGGCAGAGCCAGCGCGCGGCACCCGGCTCATTCGCTGTATGCCCAATACCCCGGCGCTGATCCGCCAGGGCATAACCGGGCTGTACGCCATGCCTGCCGTACCGTCGTCGGACCGTGAACTGGCCCAGGAAGTGCTCAGTTCTGTCGGCGAGGTGGTCTGGGTAGACAGTGAAGCACAGTTGGACGCCGTCACGGCGCTCTCCGGCAGCGGCCCTGCCTATGTTTTCCTGTTTATTGAATCGCTGATTAGCGGCGGCATCAGCCTGGGGCTGAGCCAGGAGCAGGCGCAGCGTCTTGCGCTGGCCACACTCAAGGGTGCGAGCCTGCTTGCCGCCGGTTCTGAGGACTCGCCTGCCCGATTGCGGGAGAATGTCACGTCGCCGGGCGGTACGACGGCTGCGGCGCTGAATCGGTTCACACAGGGCGATTTTGCCGGATTGGTACAAGCTGCCATGCAGGCGGCCAATGATCGGGCAGCCCAGATGGCGCAGGAATCGGCCGCAGCCGCCCAGCCCGCTCAGGATTCAGGAAAAAAATAGCATGAATACCACAAGATTTGACAAAATGACGATCAATCAGACGCTGCTGGCCGTTGCCATCATGGGGCTGATTATCGTGTCGTCCAACATTCTGGTGCAGCCGCAGTTCCATATCAACGCCTGG
>NZ_JBQEAU010000092.1:0-18924 GCF_052108595.1 Advenella sp. | reverse complement strand
CACGCGAACTCGCGCCTCTTGCCGGCCATTACAAGCCTTCAAAGGGTCTGGAAATTGGCTATTTTGCCCAGCACCAGCTCGATATGCTTGACGTTGATGCCAGCCCGCTGCAGCATTTACAGCGGATTGCGCCCGAGGCACGCGAACAGGAACTGCGCAATTATCTGGGCGGCTTCGGCTTTGGCGGCGATAAAGTCAATGACAAAGTGGCGCCCTTTTCCGGTGGAGAAAAGGCCAGGCTAGCCCTCTCACTGATTGTCTGGCAAAAGCCCAATTTACTGTTGCTCGATGAACCCAGCAATCACCTGGATGTTGATACCCGCGAAGCGCTGGCCACCGCCCTGGCCGAGTTCGACGGCAGCATGCTGATGGTCTCGCATGATCGACATCTGCTGCGCACCACCGTCGACAGTTTCTGGATTGTTGCAGACGGTCAGGTGATTGAATTTGACGGCGATCTGGACGACTACCGCGACTGGCTTGCGCAGCGTGCCCTGTCCATGCGTCAGGAAGAGCGCGATGCCTCGCTTGCGGCCGATGGATTGAGCGCCGCCCCGGATCGAAAGGCAATGCGGCGCCAGCAGGCTGAAGAACGCCAGCGCATTGCACAGCTGCGCAAACCGCTGGACAAACGCCTTGCGCAGGTCGAAAAAGCCATGGAAACTGCCCAAACCCGAATTGCCCAGATCAATGTGCTGATTGCCGACGAAAATTTTTATTCTGATGCACGCAGAGATGAACGCGTTGCCGTGCTGGCCGAGCATGGCGAGCTGACCGCCACTGCAGAAACGCTGGAAGAAGAATGGCTGCAATTGCATGAATCAATTGAAGCATTAACAAATCAGGCTGAAATCGAATAACAAGCCCATGTGGGCCGCTCGCCCTGCAAGCCTGCGCCAATTGTCTGACACCACCATTGACGGCACCATCGACAACCGTTGCCAAGGAACTTATAGTTTTACGGGCCAGTGCAACTTGTCCGCCTCGGAAAGCGCCAGCATAAAGGAACGCATTTTGCCGGCGCTTTTTTCGCCAGGCGCAATTTCAATGCCGCTGCTCAAATCAACCGCATAGGGATGATAGCTGCTCACCAGTGCTGCAATATTGGATGCATTCAGGCCGCCGGCAATCATTATTTTGTGCGCTGGCAAAATCTGCGTGGCCTGCGCCAGCAAACCGATATCAAATGAAATACCCGCGCCGCCATAAGCGGGTGAATAGGCGTCAAACAGGAAAGCACGGGCATTGGGATAGCCACTGACCGCAGTGGCTATCTCCTCGGGCGAGGCCAATCCCGGGGCGCCAACTCTCAGGGCCCGAATATAGGGATAGGAAAACTGCTCACAGAAATCAGCCGTTTCATCACCGTGAAACTGTATGAAATCAGGCTGCACCACGTTCATAATCTGTTCGATGGTTTGCACGTCGGCATTTACGGTCAGCGTGACGGCATTCACAAACGCAGGCACCGTGCGGCGTAGCGCCGCCGCCTGTGTCAGTGGCACATAACGTTTGCTCTTTTCATAGAGCACCAGCCCGATGGCATCGGCCCCGGCGTAAACCGCATCGTGAATATCTTTTTCTGATGACAGACCACAGAATTTAACGCGGGTTCTCATTTTCAGTCCCATAAAAAAACCCCGGCAAAAACAGATGCCAGGGTTCTGAGTGTAACGAAATTTCAGGGACCATGCCCCGAAAATACCGCTACCAGTGTGCCGGAGCAGGGAAAAAGCGCCCCTGGCCCAGAAAAACCGCTATTTGAATGCGTTAGCCGGGTCGTCATAGGCATCGCCCGAACTGCTTTCGCCCTTCTCACTACCACTATCTGATCCGTAAGGATCAGTGCCGTAGGAATTGCCGGTGTCGAAAGTGACCTGGCTCGGATCAATACCAGTTGCGGTGCCCTTGTAGTGCATGACCATGCCCGGAAATGTCAAGACCGAAGCCACCATCAACAGTTGAATGACAATAAACGGAATGGAGCCCTTATAGATGTCACCGGTCGTAACCCGTTTAATCAGCTTGCCGGTAACTCTGTCGGTGTAGTCTTGCTTAGGTGCAACCGAACGCAAGTAGAACAGCGCAAAGCCGAACGGCGGGTGCATGAAGGAGGTTTGCATGTTGACCGCCAGCAATACACCGAACCAAATCAGGTCGATACCCATCTTGTCGGCCACCGGACCCAGCAATGGCACAATAATAAAGGCCAATTCAAAGAAATCCAGGAAAAACGCCAACAGGAACGTGACGACACTGACAACGATCAGAAAGCCGATTTCTCCACCAGGCAGAGAAGCAAACAGACCTTCTACCCAATGCTGGCCACCAAACCCCGTAAAGGTCAGCGTAAAGATGGTTGAACCTACCAGAATGAACACGACAAAGCTGGTCAGCTTGGTGGTGGTGTCCATCGCCTGTTTGAGCAGCGATAGCGTTAAGCGGCCGCGGATCAGCGCCATGATAATGGCGCCAACGGCTCCCATGGCACCGCCTTCGGTCGGTGTGGCAACACCAATGAAAATGGTGCCCAATACCAGGAAGATCAAAAACAGCGGCGGCACCATCACGAAAACCACCCTTTCGGCAATCTTTGACAGCATTTTCAGCCGGAGCAAGTTGTTCAGGCCAGCGATTGCAAATGCAATAACACCCCACAGCAACATATTCAGAACGATGGTTTCATCTGCGGCGCTTTTTTCCGAGAGAAACAATCTGCCTAACAACCAGGCCCCGACGCTGGCAATAACGACCAGCACAACCAATGAAGGCAGGCCATTGCTGCCATTGGACTCGCGATAGACACGGGCCTCTGGCGGCAAGGCTGGTGCGTACGACGGTTTGATCAGCGAAGCCAGCACCACATATAAAATGTAGGCACTCGCGAGAATAAACCCGGGAATCATGGCGCCCCGATACATATCGCCAATGGAACGTCCCAGCTGATCGGCCAGAATGATGAGCACCAGTGAAGGCGGAATGATTTGTGACAGCGTGCCCGAGGCCGCGATAACGCCGGTTGCCAGCTTGCGATCATAGCCATAACGCAGCATGATGGGCAGTGAAATCAGGCCCATGGAGATGACCGACGCCGACACCACGCCCGTGGTGGCTGCCAGCATGGCGCCCACAAACACAACTGCAATAGCCAGCCCGCCGCGAATCGGCCCGAACAGCTGGCCGATTGTCTCCAGCAAATCCTCGGCCATGCCCGATCGCTCTAGGATCAGGCCCATGAGGGTGAAGAACGGCACGGCCAGCAACGAATCGTTCTGCACAATCCCGAACACCCGGTCAGGCAGCGCCTGCAGAAACGGGAAGGTAAACTCGCCAAAGGCGATACCCAGCAATGCGTAAAGAATTCCGTTGGCAGCAAGCGAAAAGGCGACCGGAAAGCCCAACAGCAAAAAGCAGATCAATGTCAGAAACATGATCGGCGGCATATTTTGAATTAAGAACTCCATGCTTAGTTACCCGCCTGCAGTGATTGTTGTCGTTTCTGTTCCGCTTCAGCCGCAATTTCTTCGGCCAGCAGCTCATCGGCTGTCTTGCCGCCCATTGGCGCCAGAGGATCCGGACCTTTTCCACTGAGAAAAGCCACGCATTTGATAAGATGAGAG
Source organism: Advenella sp. (assembly GCF_052108595.1). NCBI lineage: Bacteria > Pseudomonadati > Pseudomonadota > Betaproteobacteria > Burkholderiales > Alcaligenaceae > Advenella > Advenella sp. The sequence continues at coordinate 15,304 of NZ_JBQEAU010000092.1, read as the reverse complement.
ATGCCCGCCAACACCAGTAACGAAAAGCCGACAGGGATCAGCAATTTGACCGGCCAGCGTACCAGCCCACCCGCATTGGAGGATTGTTCGTTGGTCTCGAACGACAACATGAAAAAGGGCCAGGAGAGATAAATGAGCAACAGGCAGGCCGGCAACATGAAGAGCAGCACCCCTACTGTCTCGATTATGATCTGAGTCCGCTTGGACAGACGCTGTGAAATAATATCCACGCGTACGTGCTCGTTCTTGAGAAAGGTATAGCCGGCCGCGAGCAGAAAAATCGCGCCAAAGAGATACCATTGGATTTCCAGCCAGCCATTGGAGCTGTAATGAAATACCTTGCGCACCACCGCGTTTGCAGCGCTGATCAGCACCACAACGAGTGTGAGCCAGATCACAACGCGGCCAACCGCAGTCATGAGCGCGTCAATAGCCCGGGAAAGAGTGAAGAGAAACTTCATTTGCTTTCACACCAAAAATAGGGAAAAAGAAGAGAATCAGGATACGCCTGTTTTACCGACCTATTTAACGCTAAGGGAAAATAGCCAGCAAAACAGGAATTTTACATGGTGTTTTTATTTTTTGTTTCTCAATGCGTCCAGCATGAATGCATCGTAGCTGAACTCGGCAACCCCGAACCACGGGTAAACGTCATTGCGGAATGCCATGTAGTCATCATGGATCTTCTTGAACAGCGGGTCTTTTGCAGACAGCTCTTCATACACTTTGGTTGCTTCGGCAAAAGAAGCGTCAAGCACGGCCTTCGGAAAACGCTTCAGGACACCACCGCCGGCAATCAGACGGCGCAAGGCACCGGGATTTTTGGCATCATACGTGCCAATCATTTCTTCGGTTGCCAACGCACTGGCCTGCATGATGGCAGCCTGATAGTGTTTGGGCAATTTTTCGTACTCGCCATCGTTGACGTACAGCGATACCTGAAAGCCGCCTTCCCACCAGCCCGGATAATAATAGTACTTGGCTACTTTGTTAAAGCCCAGTTTTTCATCGTCATACGGGCCAATCCATTCAGCAGCGTCAATGGTACCTTTCTCCAGCGAAGGATAAATATCGCCCCCCGCAACCTGTTGCGGAATCACGCCCAGGCGTGAAAGCACCGCCCCGGCAAAGGCGCTGCAGCGCATTTTCAGACCCTTGAGGTCTTCTACGCTATTGATTTCCTTGCGGAACCAGCCACCCATCTGCGTACCGGTATGACCACAAGGAAAGTTGACGATGTTGAATTTTTTGTACACTTCACGGGTTAGCGCAAGACCGTTGCCGGCCCGCATCCAGGCATTGTACTGACGGGTATTCAGGCCAAACGGCACTGCTGCGTCAAAACTGAGGGCAGGATCCTTCCCGTAATAATAATAGGCCGCGCTGTGACCGCATTGCACCGTGTTGTTCTGGACCGCGTCCAGCACTTGGAGTGCAGGAACAACTTCCCCTGCATGATGGACACTGACTTTGAACTTGCCATTTGTCGCTTCGGCCAGGTGTTTGGCAAAATTGACGCTGCCGTTATAGATCGCATCGGCACTGGTTGGAAAGCTGGAAGCCAGGCGCCAGCTGATACTGGGTGCGTCTTGCGCAAAAACGGGCGATGCCAATACAGCACCCCCCGTTGCGGCAACACCGGCTGTCGCCTGCTTGAGGAAGGAACGACGTTTCATCGTTGATGTCTCCAATGGGTATTGTGAGTAAGAGAGAAGCGAAACTTTTGGTTACCGGGGCATGCTACAGGAATTATTATTTTTTTACCCTCAAGAATTACCCTTATTTCCCAGGACATGCAGGGCTATTTCATATGCAATGAACTGCGCTGGCACGCGTGCTGCACCCCGCCCTGTCTATCTTTATTGCATATGTAATTAATTTACGACGGTCTGGCCCATTGGCCACGGCGTTTGTTTCTGTTTGTTGTTTTTATTGCATATGTAAAGAATATCGCCAAGGCAAAGGCACAAACATCGGCACAGGGCAATACAAGCAAGCTGACCAGTTGCTGACAAGCGGTATGCACGCAGCCGCCGAATCATGTGTATGACGCTTTGTGCTGCGCATCCAGCTGTGTTGCCTCGCCGATGGTCTGGCAACCACCAATGGTCCGCACCTTACCCTTGATGCTGCGCTCAGGACTCAAACAGCAGCGCTTCGATCGGCCGGCTCAGATCGAAGGCGTCAAATTGTTCCAGACCGAAATGGGCGGGATAACTGGCCTGGGCAAAATACAACCCATCGGCCATAAAGGTAGGAGCAGCCACCTTGCGGTCACGCGCGGCCATCACCTGGGGCATCCAGTCTGGCGGATAACGGCCCTTGCCCACATACAGCAGACAGCCCAGAATATTGCGCACCATGTGATGCAAAAATGCGTTGGCCCTGAGCGTGAAAACAAAAAATGCGCCCTGCTGGACGATATTGAGATGTTCAATGGTGCGAACTGGACTGGCTGCCTGACATTGCGAGGAACGAAAACTGCTGAAATCGTGCTGACCGACCAGATACTGCGCCGCCATCTGCATGGCGTTCAGATCCAGTGGATGAAAATCCCAGCCAGCCCGGCCATGCCAGTGCGGAGACAGAATGCGCTCGTTTCTGAGTAGATAAACATAGCTGCGGGAAGTTGCGGAAAAGCGCGCGTGAAAGTCGGCAGGCATTTCCTGCGCCCATCTCACCGTAATATCAGGCGGCAGATGGGCATTGACCCCTCTGACCCAGGATTCCATGCGCCTGTGTATGACGGTGTTAATGTGCACAACCTGGGCCCGCGCGTGAACGCCCGTATCTGTGCGGCCCGCACAGATGGTGGGCGTTGGCTCACAAGTGAATGCCGCCAGCGCCTTTTCCAGCATGTCCTGGACAGTGCGCCCGCCCGGTTGCGTCTGCCAGCCCAGATAGGGCTTGCCATTGTAGGCGATGCCCAGCGCGATACGTCTGGACACAGGCTCGCCGTCCCGGGAGGTTTCCTGCTCAGGAACGGGTTGATGCGTCGGAGTCAGGTGCATCAAGATCCAGATTGATGGATTTGAGTTTCTGCTGGAACGCATCATAGCCCGCCCCCGCAGGGATCCGGGCTTTCTGGCGCTGGTCATACCGCAGCATGATGAACAGGCCCACGACGATGACGCCTAATACACCAAGCAGCCAAAACGAAATGTAATTCGCTATCCAGGTGGGCAGTTCCATGATTACAGCTCTCCGATGCTGATACGCAGCATACGGCGCAACGGCTCGGCCGCCCCCCACAACAACTGGTCGCCGACAGTGAAAGCACTCAGATATTCGGGACCCATGGACATCTTGCGCAGACGCCCTACCGGGATATCCAATGTGCCGGTCGTAGCCACCGGGGTCAGATCCTGCATGGTTTCGTCACGGGTGTTCGGGATGACTTTAGCCCATTGCGTGCCTTCCTTGAGCATGTCGCTTATTTCATCAATGGACACGTCTTTTTTCAGCTTGATGGTCAGTGCCTGGCTGTGACAGCGCATGGCGCCGATACGCACGCACAAGCCATCAATGGGAATAGGTGCGCTGCCAAAGCCTTGGCCACGGCCCAGTATTTTATTGGTTTCAGCCTCGGCCTTCCATTCTTCGCGGGATTGGCCATTGCCCAGATCCTTGTCGATCCAGGGAATCAGACTACCCCCTAGCGGCACGCCGAACATATCGCGCGGCAGTTCCGGATCCTGCTGTTTTGCCAGAACCTGGCGGTCTATTTCAAGAATGGCGGAGGCCGGATCATCCAGCAACGGTTTGACAGCCGCATTCAGCTGGCCAAACTGGGTAAGCAGTTCGCGCATATGCTGGGCGCCACCGCCCGAAGCCGCCTGGTAGGTCATGCTGCTCATCCAGTCGATCAGGTCATGCTTGAACAGACCAGCCAGCCCCATCAGCATGCAGCTGACCGTGCAGTTGCCGCCGACAAAATTCCGGACGCCTTTGCCAATGGCCGCATCAATCACATTGCGGTTGACCGGATCCAGCACAATAATTGCATTGTCTTTCATACGCAGGGTGCTGGCCGCATCAATCCAGATACCGTCCCAGCCGGCATCGCGCAATTTGCCATGCACCTGCGTGGTATAGTCGCCCCCCTGGGCAGTCACAATAATAGGCAACTTCTTCAGTGCGTCAATGTCATGTGCGTCCTGCAAGGGTGCGGCACCCTCGGCCCACGCCGGGGCCTTGCCTCCGGCATTGCTCGTTGAAAAAAAGACCGGATTGATGAAGGCAAAGTCGCCCTCATCACGCATACGCTGCATAAGTACGGAACCGACCATTCCGCGCCATCCGACAAAACCCACTGACTGTGACATAATTCTTTACCTAATTCTGTGAAGCTGAAAAATGAACTGCTGTTAAATATAACTGCAATAGCGGATGCGCGCAGCCCTGTGCGCCATCCGCTATTATAAGTAACTGAATTTTATAACTATATCAGTTTAACGCCTTCAATACGGCGTCACCCATTTGAGAAGTGGAAACTTTTGTGGTGCCAGCCTCAAAAATGTCGGCTGTACGCAACCCCTGCTCCAGCACTGCCCTGACGGCGTTTTCCACGCGATCGGCCGCGGCCGCTTCGTTCAGCGAATAGCGCAGCATCATGGCGGCAGACAGAATGGTAGCCAGCGGATTGGCAATATTTTTGCCGGCAATATCCGGTGCTGAACCGTGACTGGGCTCATACAGGCCCTGGTTGGAGGCATTGAGCGATGCGGACGGCAGCATGCCGATCGAGCCGGTAAGCATGGCCGCTTCGTCCGACAGGATATCGCCGAAGATATTGCCGGTCACAATGACATCGAATTCCTTGGGTGCGCGCACCAGTTGCATGGCCGCGTTATCGATATACATATGGGACAGTTCGACGTCCGGATAGCCTTTGGCCACATCGATCATGATATCGCGCCAGAATTGCGACGTTTCCAGCACATTGGCCTTGTCTACACTGCACAGTTTCTTGCTGCGTTTCTGCGCGGCCTCAAAGCCGATACGTGCAATACGCCGCACCTCGGACTCGGCATAACGCATGGTATCGAAGCCTTCCTGCTCGCCCTTGAATTCGCCTTCTTCAACCACGCGCACGCCTCTGGGCTTGCCGAAATAGATATCACCGGTCAGTTCGCGGATGATCAGGATATCCAGACCCGATACAATTTCCGGCTTGAGCGATGAGGCATTGGCCAGTTGCGGATAAAGAATGGCCGGCCGCAAGTTAGCAAACAGGCCCAGGCTCTTGCGCAGGCCCAGAATGGCCTGTTCAGGACGATGTTCGCGCGGCAGGGAGTCGTAGTTCCATCCGCCAACGGCGCCAAAAAGAATGGCGTTGCTGCGCTTGGCCAATGCCAGCGTTGCTTCCGGCAACGGGTGACCATGCAGGTCGAAAGCCGTGCCACCGACGGGGGCCTGCTCCATAATCAGGTCCAGCCCCAGGGCGCTGAGCACCCGCTGCGCCTGTTCAACGATTTCGTGACCGATGCCATCACCGGGAAGAACTGCGATTGTGTGTGTCATAACGCGTATTTCTCTTAATTTGGTATAGGATTATCGGCTCAGCCCAGCGCTGCCTTCGAGCCAGGGATGGCGCGCCAGACGCTCGGCTTCGAACTTGCGAATCTGGTCGGAGCGGCGCAATGTCAGGCCGATGTCGTCAAAGCCATTGAGCAGACAGTATTTGCGAAAGGCGTCTACTTCAAAGCCCAGTTCCCGTCCGTCGGCGGTAATGACCACCTGGCGCTCAAGGTCAATTCGCAGCTTGTAGCCATTGAATGCGCGCACTTCGTCAAACAGCCGGCCCACTTCCAACTCGGAAAGCACAATCGGCAGCAAGCCGTTCTTGAAGCTGTTGTTGAAAAAGATATCGGCATACGAAGGCGCAATAATCGCCTTGAAACCGTACTGGGCAAGCGCCCACGGCGCATGTTCCCGGCTTGAACCACAACCGAAATTTTTACGCGCGAGCAGTACGCTGGCGCCCTGATAGCGCGGCTGATTGAGTACGAACTCGGGGTTAAGCGGGCGCTTGCTGTTGTCCATGCCCGGCTCGCCATGATCCAGATAACGCAGCTCATCGAACAGATTGGGGCCAAAACCCGAGCGTTTGATGGATTTTAAAAACTGCTTCGGTATGATCAGGTCTGTATCCACGTTCTCGCGATCCAAGGGAGCGACCAGGCCTTCATGAATGGTAAATGCTTCCATGCTGTTATCCTAATTTTCTGACATCGACAAAATGGCCGGCAATAGCGGCCGCGGCAGCCATGGCCGGGCTGACCAGGTGGGTTCTGCCACCCTGGCCCTGACGGCCTTCGAAGTTACGGTTGGAGGTCGAAGCGCAACGCTCTCCCGGCTCAAGACGGTCGGCATTCATGGCCAGACACATGGAGCAGCCCGGTTCGCGCCATTCGAAGCCGGCGTCCACAAAGATCTTGTCGAGCCCTTCCTTTTCCGCCTGCTGCTTGACCAGACCAGATCCGGGCACCACCATGGCCTGAATCACGTTGGACGCCACGCGGCGGCCGCGCGCCACTTTGGCAGCGGCGCGCAGGTCTTCAATCCGGGAATTGGTACAGGAACCAATGAACACGCGGTCTACCCGAATGTCTGCAATGGGCGTATTGGGTTTCAGACCCATATACTGCAGCGCGCGCTCCATCCCATTGCGGCGAACATCATCCTTTTCGCGATCAGGATCAGGGATGCGATCTTCAATGGAAAGCACCATCTCGGGCGACGTGCCCCAGGTCACTTGCGGGCGTACCTGACGGGCATCGATATCAATGATTTTGTCAAACTTGGCATCAGCATCCGAGTGCAATGTCTTCCAGTAGTCCACCGCCTGGTCCCACAAGACGCCAGCCGGCGAGTAAGGACGGCTCTTGAAATACTGAATGGTTTTATCGTCCACGGCGACCATGCCTGAACGGGCGCCGGCTTCAATCGCCATATTACAGACAGTCATGCGACCTTCCATGGACAGGTCGCTGATGGCCTTGCCGGCAAATTCAATGGCATGGCCTGTGCCGCCAGCGGTACCGATGACGCCGATTATATACAGGACCAGATCCTTGGCAGTACAGCCAAAGGGCAGATCGCCGCTGACTCGGATCAGCATGTTCTTGTTTTTTTTCATCAGCAGCGTTTGCGTGGCCAGCACATGCTCCACTTCCGAGGTCCCGATGCCGAAAGCCAGTGCACCCATGGCGCCATGAGTGCTGGTATGCGAGTCGCCGCAAACCACGGTCATGCCGGGCAGTGTTGCGCCCTGCTCTGGTCCGATCACGTGCACAATACCCTGACGCAGATCGTTCATGCGAAACTCGGTAACCCCGTAAGTCTCGCAGTTTTTGTCCAGCGTATCGACCTGCAGTTTCGAAATAGGGTCACTGATGCCCTGGGCACGGCCCAGTGTCGGCACATTATGGTCGGCCACCGCCAGATTGGCGGAGAGCCGCCATGGCTTGCGTTCAGCCAGCGCCAGGCCTTCGAAAGCCTGCGGACTGGTCACTTCATGCAATAAATGACGGTCGATATATAAAAGACAGGTGCCGTCGTCTTCCTGGTGCACCACGTGGGCGTCCCAGAGTTTGTCGTAAAGGGTCTGAGCCAAAATGTTCTCCTGATAATGCTGGTATGCGGGTTCATCGACTGCTGCGTGGACCCTGCTATGCGCTGCCCGTTCTGCTGCTGTCCCGAACCATACGGTATCGATACCGTATGGTTTTCCGGACTGCGCATGACAGAGCGGACCCCGCGTCGGCAAGGATCGCAGTCGGTATTGTTATTTCATGCGCCGTATGCGTATTATGGCCGAATCAATATTGATAACAAGCCAATATATTATACTGGTATCACTACTACTATACTTCCCAATAATGCCAATAGCAGTCCTCTAACAGCCTTCTCCCGGTCAAACCTGCGAGCGAAACAGAAAAATGCCGCTATTGTGAGTAGAATAGAACATCTACTCGGAGACACAAATGACGACTCAGACCCCAGATCTTTCCCATTTATGGATGCCCTTTACTGCCAACCGAAGCTTTAAGGCAGCGCCTCGTCTGCTTGCCTCTGCCAAAGGCATGTACTACAAGAGCACCGACGGCCGCCAGATTTTGGACGGATGTGCCGGATTATGGTGTGTCAATGCGGGGCATTGCCGTGACGAAATTATCCAGGCTATTGCCACTCAGGCGGCCACGCTGGACTATGCACCCAGTTTCCAGATGGGTCATCCGTTGGCATTCGAAACCGCCACGGCAGTGGCTGCGCTTATGCCCAAAGGGATGCAGCGCATTTTCTTTACCAATTCCGGATCCGAATCGGTCGATACCGCCCTGAAGATTGCCCTGGCGTACCATCGGGCAAATGGCCAGCCGCAACGCACCCGTCTGATCGGGCGTGAGCGCGGCTATCATGGCGTCGGTTTCGGTGGCATTTCGGTGGGCGGCATCAGCCCGAATCGCAAGGCATTCTCCAACTCGCTGATCCCGAATGTCGATCATCTTCCCCATACGCACAATCTGGAGCAAAATGCCTTCAGCAAGGGACAGCCGGCCTGGGGGGCGCATCTGGCTGACGAACTGGAGCAAATCGTTGCACTGCATGATGCCTCCACAATCGCCGCCGTCATTGTCGAGCCCATGGCCGGGTCAACAGGGGTGCTGATTCCACCCAAAGGCTATCTGGAACGTTTGCGTGACATCACCAGCAAGCACGGCATCCTGCTGATTTTCGACGAAGTCATTACCGGATTTGGCCGACTGGGCGCCAATACGGCAAGTGACTACTTCAGCGTCACGCCGGACATTATCACTATGGCCAAGGGTATCAGCAATGCGGCTGTGCCGGCCGGTGCGGTTGCTGTCACAAATTCCCTGTACGATACCGTGGTTAACGCCAGCGAAAACGGCATTGAGCTGTTCCATGGCTATACCTATTCGGGTCACCCGATGGCAATGGCCGCCATTGGCGCAACGCTGGCGCTTTATCAGTCCGAAGGCATCTTCGACAATGCCAGAAAACGCTCGCCCGCTTTCGAAGCGGCTGCCCATGCCCTGAACGGATTGCCCAATGTCATCGACGTACGCAACCTGGGCATGGTCGCCGGCGTGGAACTGGCGCCGCGCGAGAACGCGCCGGGCGCACGTGCTGCCGAGGTATTCCAGCGCTGCTATGATGCGGGCGTACTGTTGCGCTACACAGGCGACACCATTGCCCTGTCGCCGCCGCTGATTGTCAATGAAGAACAGATCAATACGCTGTTTGACGTGCTTGGGCAGGCTATCAGCCAAACAGCTTAAGTGACCATCGATACCCGCAGGTGCCCACAAGACGCCTGCGGGATTCTGCGAATGTGCCACGACTGCAATATTGGGTACACTTCTAAACCGGAAATTTTATTGTTAACTATTGAATCATGATTACACTAAACGCGACACATCAGGCAGACCTCACCAGCTGGGTGGACAGTGCCAACACAACCGGAAACGGTTTCCCCATTCAGAACCTGCCTTTTGCCTCGTTTCGCCGTCGCGGATCCGGCGAAGCATTTCGTCCCGGTGTAGGTATCGGCAACCAGATTGTCGACCTGTCCCGCCTGTATGACCTGAACCTGTTTACCGATAAGGCACAACAGGCGCTGGAGGCATGCCAGGGCATCCAGCTCAATGGCTTGATGGCGCTTGGCCAGCCTTACTGGTCTGCACTGCGCCTGGCATTATCAGAGGCCCTGCGCTCCGGATCGCCGCATGAAGAGGCCATCCGCCCATTGCTGGTGGCACAGGACGAAGCCGAATTTATCACGCCGTCGCGCATCGGCGACTACACCGATTTCTATATCTCAGTACACCATGCCACGTCTATCGGCAAACAGTTCCGGCCCGACAACCCGCTGCTGCCAAACTATAAATGGGTACCCATCGGCTACCATGGCCGGGCTTCCAGCATCGGGGTATCCGGCCAGGCATTCCCGCGCCCGGTAGGCCAGACAAAGCCGCAAAACGAAGGTGATGCCCCGGATTTTGGCCCATGCAAACGGCTTGACTACGAACTGGAACTGGGAATATTCGTTGGAGAAAGCAATGAACAGGGCCAGCGCATTGATATCGAACAGGCAGAAAAACATATCTTTGGCTTTTGTATCCTGAACGATTGGTCGGCCCGCGACCTGCAAGCCTGGGAATACGTGCCGCTGGGGCCATTTCTCGCCAAGAACTTTGCGTCTACCATTTCACCGTGGGTCATCACGCTGGAAGCGCTCGAGCCATTCCGTACCGCTTTTTCCCATCCGGCCACAGATCCGCAGCCGCTGCCCTATCTGCACTCGCAAGCCAACGCCGAAGGCGGCGCCTATGATATCGGGCTGGAAGTGCAAATCACAACGCAGCAGTCGCGCGATAGCGGTCAGCAACCCTTTACGCTGGCCACCAGCAATTTCAAGGATGCCTACTGGACTGCCGCACAGCTGATCACCCATCACACGGTCAACGGCTGCAATCTACAGCCTGGCGACATGCTGGGCACCGGTACGCTATCCGGTCCCGATGCCGCCCAAGCGGGCTCTTTGCTTGAACTTGCCGCTGCCGGCAAAAAACCCATTTCCCTGCCGTGGGGTGAAAGCCGCAGCTTTCTGGAAGATGGCGATGAAATCATCATGAAGGCCGTCTGCAAAAAGGACGGCTATCCCGATATTTCATTTGGATCGGTATCGGGCACCGTGCTCAAAGCCAATTTCAAATCTGAGTAAGACAGCGGTCTGAACGAAGCGGATAGCGCAGAAATAATGCCCTATCCGCTTCATCATTAATTCAGCTCGCAAATGCCTCGGCAATTCGCTGTGGCGCACTGGATCTTGCATACATCCGCGTAAAATATGCCTTGAGATTCGGCAAGCCTTCAATCAATCCCGCTTCATTACCCCAGTCCAGCACATAAGCGGTAATGCAATCGGCACAGGTGATGATATCGCCAACAATGAATTGACGCCCCTGCATATGGGCGTCAAGTATCGCCGCCATTTCCGTAAACTCTTCCCGGGCAAGCGCTACGTCCTGCGGCAAACGTTTGTTTTCCGGATAGACGAAGGTATGTCTGGCAATTCGCCACAACGGTTGTTCCAATTCTGTCATTGCAAACATGGACCAGCGATAGACAAGCGCGCGTTGCTTCAAATCGGCAGGCATCAATCCCTTGGCTGCATACTTTTCTGCCAGATACATGACGATCGCCGCCGACTCAGTCAGGACGAGGTCCCCGTCAACCAGCACGGGAAGCCTGCCGGCTGGATTCAGACGCAGAAAATCCGGATCCCGGTTCTCTCCGGCCGCCAGATTAACGGACACAAATTCAAATTGCGCATCAAGTTCCTGAAGCGCCCACAGCGCACGAAGCGAGCGCGTAGGGCCGAATCCATACAGTTTCATCATCTGTTGCTCCTGTTAAAAGACAGCGAATTCACAATACAGGTGTTGGATCACAACGGGCGCAGGCCGAAGCATTACTCACGCGCCGCTGCAACCACGAGACCACTTCATGCAGTAACAGGATTGGATGTAATGGATCGATACCGAGCAATAAATCAGTGATGGGGCCGGGCATTAATTACATACCGCGACGCGGGCAAGATCCAGCTTACTATCCATTGAAGCCTGACGCCAGTGCCAACTGAGCGCAGGCTCCCCTGCTCCTGTATAAAATACCGGCAGGACAGTTCAAGCTTAATCTCGCAGCATAAACGCTGCAAGCCGCTGCAGCTCTTTCCGCAGCTATTGCTACTGCTACTGTCACATCAACGATAGGCTTGTTGTCGCAACGCGTGATCAATCAGTATCAATGCCAGCAATGCTTCGGCAATAGGGGTAGCGCGAATGCCCACGCAGGGATCATGGCGACCCAGCGTCTGCACCATGACCGGCTCACCGGCCCTGTTTACCGACTTGCGTTCGATGCGAATACTGGAGGTGGGCTTGATGGCAAGCGAGACCGTGATGTCCTGGCCCGTAGAAATACCACCGAGCACACCACCGGCATGATTGCTCAGATAACCGTCGGGCGTAAGTTCGTCACCATGCTCTGACCCGCGCTGGGCAATACATCCAAAACCAGCGCCAATGGAAACTCCTTTGACCGCATTCAACCCCATCATTGCAAATGCAATATCGGCATCAAGCCTGTCATACAGCGGCTCGCCCCAGCCAGCCGGCAGCCCCTGGGCCACCACTTCGATGCGCGCGCCAATGGAATCGCCATCCTTGCGCAACTGATCCATAAACGCCTCCAACTCGGGAACCACCGAGGCATCGGGGGCATAAAACGGATTGGTTGCAATTTCGTCCCAGGATTTGAACGGGATCTGGATGGGGCCCAGCTGGCTCATATAACCCCTGATGACCGTGCCGAACTTTTCGCCCAGCCATTTTTTGGCGATGGCTCCGGCAGCAACGGTTGGCGCCGTCAGCCGTGCAGAAGAACGGCCGCCCCCGCGCGGATCACGAATGCCATATTTTTCCCAATAGGTCCGATCGGCGTGACCTGGACGGAAGGTATCGGCGATCGCGGAATAGTCCTTGCTGCGCTGATCCTGATTGCGGATCAGCAGGCCAATTGCCGTTCCTGTGGTTTTGCCTTCATACACGCCAGACAAAATCTCAACGGTGTCTGGCTCCTGTCGCTGCGTCACATGACGCGATGTCCCGGGACGCCGACGATCAAGCTCGATCTGGATATCCTGGGCAGACAAGGTCATGCCTGCCGGACAGCCATCCACCACGCAGCCGATCGCCGGCCCGTGGGATTCACCGAAGTTGGTGACCGAAAAAAGTTTGCCTAATGTGTTACCCGACATATCTTATCCAGTAAAAATGTGTTGCACGTCTGTTGCGGACCGAGGAAAGTACTGAAGAATACCAGAAACTGCCGCAAGGCTCGCTTTAACGTCAAATGCAGTTGGCTGCAGGTTGCCGGTCAGCCAGATCCAGTTAGAATCCCGCCCGCCTGCGGTTGACCGCTCCCGCTATGATGAACAACTGACTTCAAGCTCCCGCCCCCAATCCGGCGGCGGTTCCGCATAATGCTCCATGCCAGGCTTGGCAGTGTAGGGATCACGCAGCACCTGCAGCAGGGCATCGGTCACGCTCATATCGCCTTTTGCCGCCGCCTGTATCGCTTCTTCTGCCAGATAGTTGCGCAGTACATAAAGCGGATTGACCCGGTCCATTCGGCTGGCACGGGCCTGACCATCGCCATCATTGTCCTGCAAGCGCGCGCGGTACGATACCAGCCATTGCTCAAGCCCCGCTGTATCGGCAAACAGGCTGCGCAACGCGCTTTCATCGTCATCAATCTTCGCCAGATAACGAAAACTCAGGGTAAAATCTGCCGACTGTTCATGCAGCACGCGCCACCAGCCATCAATGAGCTCATCGTCGCCTTCCTTCCAGGTTTGTAACCCCAGCTTGGCAAGCATGCGGTCCCTGTAGGCGGCAATGAACAAGCCCTCGTAGCGTTCAAGCCGCGCCTTCAGGCGCTCTGGGTCTGCCCCCAGGGCAACAAAGCAGTTGGCAAAACGGTACAGATTCCACAAACCGACAGACGGTTGCGCATTCCAGGCGTAGCGCCCCTGCGCATCGGTATGATTGCAGACGTGATTGATGCGAAATGCATCCATGAAACCATAGGGACCGTAGTCCAGCGTCAGGCCCAGCACCGACATATTATCGGTGTTCATGACACCGTGATTGAAGCCCACGGATTGCCAGTCGGCCATCAATGTGGCAGTGCGCTCGATCACGACATCGACAAACCGCTCGATGACATCGTTCAGCGTGTGTTCGTTATCCGGGGTCGGCACCTGGTCAGCAAAAAAACTGCCAATCACATAGTCCAACAGCTCCCGCAAGCGCACCGGATCCTTTGCTGCATACCAATGCTCGAAAGAACCGAAGCGGACAAAGGACGGCGCTACACGCGCTACAATCGCCGCCGTTTCAACGGTTTCGCGGTACACAGGATCGTCCGAGCCTACCAGGCATAGCGCCTGGGTGGTTGGGATACCCAAACCGGTCATGGCCGCGCTGGCCAGATACTCGCGCATGGAAGAGCGCAACACGGCGCGGCCGTCTCCCATGCGTGAATACGGCGTCTTGCCCGATCCCTTGAGCTGAATTTCCCAGTCTACCGGCTTGCCTTTGCCGTCTGTGCCGCCAATGGCCCCCAACAGATGGGCGCGCCCATCTCCCAGTTGGCCGGCCCAGACCCCGAACTGATGCCCGCTATATACTGCCGAGAGCGTCACGCCTCCGGGCAAATCGGCGTTGCCGGACATGATAGACAGAAATTGCGGCGAACGCGCATCTTCCATGGTCAGTCCCAGCCGGGCCAGTACGTCAGGATTGACATGCAGTAGCGTCGGATCTGTCAGCCCCTGCATCCTGAGTCGTGTATAAAACGCCGGTGGCAAGGAAGCGAATTGGTTGCTGACTTTCAGATTCGATTGCATCGTTATTTCCCCTGTTTTTTGCTGCGTTTTGCCGCCTGCTTGGCCGGGCGCACATAAAGGATGGCGGCAAGAAAAAACACCAGCGACAATACTGTTTCAACGGCCCCGAGCATGGAAGACGTGGTGCTGATATCAGAATACCAGCGAACCACCCCTTCGGTAAAATACAACAGCACCAGCATGGATGACCATTGCAGCGTATACAGATTGCCTTTGTAAACACCATACAAGGGGAACAACAGTGGCAGCGCCTTCAGGACGTACACGCTGCCGCCAGGCATCAGCGGATCAAGGAATAACTCCCAGGCGATGCACAGCAAAAACAGCAGCAAAAGGGAAACAAACGCCGCCACCCGATAGCACGGATTCAATGCAATCTGCCGCGCCTGGTGGACTGACGCAAGCGCCGGCTCAGTTGCGGATGGCGGCGATAGCTGCGGGTTGGCGGAACCGGCCTGCGGCACATCGGCATCAGGCGCTGAAGAAGGCTTTGTCAAAATAATGTCCAGTCTGGCTAATCAATCTCTTCATTATATTCGTTGTCATCGCCGCAATCGCTGCAAGTGCGACAACCGCCCAGCAATTACAATTTGCAACTGCCCCGCGCGAGGACGCAACAGCATGATCTTTACGGTTTGTTATACTGAAATCATCCTGACCCGAGTATCACCGTGTTGGCACTCCGACGCGGTAAACCAGCCATCTGATCATGACAAAACACAACGATTTCGATTTGGAACAGCAAAAGAAACAGGAACAACAGGAAGCAATGGAAGCTCAGGAGGAGTTGCGACTGAACAT
>NZ_JBQEAU010000091.1:0-19309 GCF_052108595.1 Advenella sp. | reverse complement strand
TGCAGTCACGGCATGAAATCCTGCCAGTATCTGACGGCTAGACATAATAGGTTCCTGAACTCAATATATTTACCACCCGATGCGCTGATCCCGGCGGATACACGCATCGGGCTCCTGATGGCTTAATCGCTGATATCGTGATTGATCAGCGCCGGCGGGATGCCTTCTTGCCGGCAGGCTGTGCAGCCTTTTTACCGGCCTTTTTTGATGCGGCCCGACGCTCAAGGGCCTG
Organism: Advenella sp.; assembly: GCF_052108595.1. Lineage (NCBI taxonomy): Bacteria > Pseudomonadati > Pseudomonadota > Betaproteobacteria > Burkholderiales > Alcaligenaceae > Advenella > Advenella sp. Next base: position 19,077 of record NZ_JBQEAU010000091.1, on the reverse strand, counting down.
CTGCCCGCGGCTTTTGATGCCGGCCGGCTTGGGCTTGGCCGCCCGTTTGGATTGTCGCGGCGGTGTGTCCTGGCGCTGGGCTTCCTTGCGCAGCGAATCGTAGGTGATGCCTTTGACCAAGGCAAACTCGATGCGCCGCGCTTCCAGATCCACGCGCGTTACCTGCACCTGCACACTGTCGGTCAGCCTGTATTTCTTGCCCGTGCGCTCGCCGCGCAATTCATTCAGACTTTCGTTGAACTGGAAGTAATCGGTTCCCAGCTCTGACACATGCACCAGACCTTCGACATAAAGCGTATCGAGCGTGATGAACAGGCCAAAGGACGTGACACCAGTGACCTTGCCGCTGAATACTTCACCCACATGCTCGCGTACGAACCAGCATTTGAGCCACGCTTCAACGTCGCGCGAGGCATCGTCGGCACGGCGTTCGTAGGCCGACAGCACGATCCCCAGCTTCTCCCACAGGGCGTGCTCATGTTGCTGGCGTGACTCGCCTTCCACCCACGCCACGCCGGCCATTTCCGGAACATAGGCGCGTTTGGCCAGAATTGCCTTGATGACTCGATGGGTCAGCAGATCTGGATAACGCCGGATAGGCGACGTAAAATGCGTATAGCTGGGATAGGCCAGGCCAAAGTGCCCGCCATCATCGGGGCTATAGATCGCCTGCTGCATGGAGCGCAACGCCATGGTCTGGATGATCTGAAAATCGGGGCGGGCCCGTGCTGCATCGAGCAACGCGGCGTAATCCTTGCCGCTGGGTTCGTCGCCCCCGGCCAGGGACAGGCCCAGCGTGCGCAGGTATTCACGCAGATTTTTCAGTTTTTCCGGTGTAGGACCTTCATGCACACGATACAGGCTCAGGCGCTTATTGGTCTTGACGAACTCGGCCGCGCAGGTATTAGCGGCAAGCATGCATTCTTCGATAAGCTTGTGTGCATCGTTGCGCACATGCGGGACGATTTGCTCGATTTTGCCCAGTTCGTTGCTGATGATCTTGGTTTCGATGGTGTCAAAATCCATCGCGCCGCGCTGCTTGCGGGTGCCTTCCAGCAGTTGATAAAGCGTATACAGGTCCTGGATATGCGGCAATACATGTTTTAAGGCACGGGCAGTGGGTCCGTCAATTTGCTGCAGCGCCGTCCAGATCTGGGTATAGGTGGTGCGTTCATGCGAATGGATGACCGCGTTATAAAACTGATAGGCTGCGACCGTGCCAGCCTTGGCGCCGGTGGCGGGTATTACCATGTCGCACACCAGCACCAGGCGATCTACCTGCGGATTGAGTGAACAAAGTCCATTGGACAACTTCTCGGGCAGCATGGGAATGACTCGCCGCGGAAAGTAAACGCTGGTGCCACGCGCGAGCGCATCGGTGTCAATGGCATCTTCCGGGCGCACATAATGGCTGACATCGGCAATAGCCACCAGCAGGCGCCATCCCTTGCGCCGCCGTTGTTCTGTACCGATATTGACCGGTTCGCAGTAGACAGCGTCGTCAAAGTCGCGAGCGTCCTCGCCGTCAATCGTAATAAAAGGCACGTCACGCAGATCAACGCGGCCGTTCAGATCTCGCTGCACTACGGTTTCCGGCAATGCATCGGCCTGCGCCAGCGCCGCCTCGGAAAACCCGACAGGCACATCAAACTTGCGTACCGCAATCTCGATTTCCATGCCCGGGTCGTCAATTTCCCCGAGTACTTCGATGATGCGTCCGAGCGGCTGAGTGTGGCGGGTAGGCTGTTGCACGATCTCAACCGTGACAACCTGGCCATGCTGGGCGCCGCCCACATCCGATGCGGGCACCAGGATATCATGCTTGATGCGCTGGTCTTCGGGCGCCACCACGTATATGCCCTGCTCCTGCAGCAGACGACCTACCAGCCGGTTGGTGCTGCGCTCCAGCACCTCGACAATGGTACCTTCGGGCTTGCCGCGATACTCTCCGGTGGGCTTGACCTGCACCCGATCGCCATGCAATACCTTGAGCATTTCGCGTGGCGACAAAAACAGATCCTGACCGCCATCTTCAGGGATCAGAAAGCCGAAACCATCGCGATGCCCCTGAACACGGCCGATCACATAATCTTTGGGCTTTGCCGTGACCTGCCAGCCCAGTGGCGTATTGTCCAGCTGACCGTCACGCTGCATGGCCGCCAGGCGTTTTTCCAGCCCGTCTACGCCGCCCTGCCGGGTCAGATTGAAGTGATTGATAAGCTGCTGCAAGGGCTGCGGTTTGTCGGCGCTACGCAGCAAACTGAGTATATTTTCCCGTGAAGGGACGTCCGGATCGTAATCGTGACCGGGTTCGGGCAGCGGCAGCGACGACTGCTGGGTATTAGCTGATTTTTTTCTCGTTGCCATGCGTAATTTCTTTAAAATTGGATGAGTTGCACACCGGCCCGCGCGGGGCCTCTGGGCTTTAGGTTATCACCATTCTATTACATTAATCCGCCATCTTTGTCCAAATACAGGCCACTGCCCGATAAGACAAAACAATCATGGCACCCCCGCTTGCTGCTGCCTCAGCCCCAGAACCGCTGCACCAGAAACCGGATGACCATGGCAAAACAAACCACCACGATCAACGGTCGGATCAGGCGGGCACCATGATTGACCGCCACCACCGAGCCCGATACCGATCCGACAATCTGACCACAGATCATGACCGCGCCGACAAGCCACAGCACCTGCCCGCCCACAATGAATACCGCGACCGAGGCGACATTACTGGCAAAGTTGAACAATCGTGCCGCCCCCGAAGCCTTGACGATATGCATGCCGCGCAACGTGATATTGGCCAGGGAAAAGAAAGAACCTGCGCCTGGCCCGAAAAAACCGTCATAAAAACCAATGGCCGGTACCACGCCGAATTCAAAAGGCTTGGAACCAATGCGTGCGGCCCTTTCGGTCTGTCCTGCCGACGGAGTGAGCAGAAAATACAGCCCGATTGCCAGCAGAACAAGAGGAATCAGGAAATCCAGCACACTCGGGTCGACCATCTGGATCAGCACCGTGCCCAGGCCCGCCCCTGCAAAAGACATAAGGGCGGGCACACGCAGTTCGCGAAATTGAATCACGCCGCGACGCATCATGGTCAGTGATGACGCAAGCGTACCAATGCTGCCCTGCAGTTTATTGGTGGCCAGCACATTGAGCACCGGAAAGCCCATAAGCATCATGACTGGAATGACAATAAGCCCGCCGCCGCCGGCCAATGCGTCCACAAAACCGGCCAGCATGGCCACAAAAAACAAAATGAGAAAAACGTTCCAGCCCAGCTCTACGTCCATGTTGAACACCTGCTACCCTGTCCGGTCACGCCAGCCTGACGGGATAGAATACGAACAGGCCAGCGCTGCAACTATACCGGAAATTGCGCCCATCCAAGGTAAAATGAGCGCAGCACTATTCACGGGAAAGCCTGGCATTCGCCGTATTGGTCACCAGGCCGACCTTTTACTCAATATATCTGCCGCAAGTCAGGTATTTACCAGGAAGCTGCCGTATGTCCGGTTATTTGATGGTCAAACATTCTCACATGACCCTCGCCATTCTGAGTCTGCTGTTTTTTATTTTGCGCGCTGGCTGGTCGATCTCGGGGTCAGCGCTGCTGGCGCGGCCATTTGTGCGCATCGCGCCCCATGTGATTGACACGCTATTGCTGGTCTGTGGGCTGTACCTGCTGTCTTTCATCGGTATGCAGGCATTCATTGTGGCCAAGCTGATCGGGCTGGTGCTGTATATCGCACTGGGCACCATGGCGATCAAGCGGGCCCGCACTTGCCGACAAAAAGCCGTGTTTGCTGCGCTTGCAGTACTCACGTTCTTCTATATCATGGGCGCCGCAATCGAGCACAGTCCGTGGTCGTGGCTGAGCCCCACGCTGGGCGCATAAGCGATCAGTCGCCCGGTTCCTTGCTCCTTGCTAAACGGTAGCCAGGCTGTTGTCGCCACGCTGCCGGTCAATGAGCCCGTCAGGCAAGCTGCAGGCTCATCGTGCGATGGGCAATACCGGCATCCATATAGACATCGCCTTCGGCCACGAACCCGTAACGCGCATAAAACCCCATGGCATGAACCTGGGCACTAAGCACCACTTCGGCATCGCCGCGCGCCCGCGCTGCCTGAACCAGGCGCTGTAGTACCAGCCCGCCAATGCCGGTCCCTCTTGCTATCTTGCGCACTGCCATGCGGCCGATATGACCGTCAGGCAGCAGCCGTCCGGTCGCGATCGGCCGGTGCTGCGCGTCATAGGCGACTGCATGAATGCATTGCGCATCCATCTCGTCCATTTCCAGTTCTGGCGGCACCTGTTGTTCAAGCACGAACACTTCGTGCCGCACCATGGATGCATGGTCTTTGAGCGCCCCCCAGTTATCGACGCGCAGCACCGTCGCTGCTGCGTTGTTCGCGTTCTCGGGCGTATCGGGCTGTTTGCGTTCCATTATCATCACTCCGGCAATCAGGCCTGGGCCGGTGCAGGCGGCGTCTCGATGGGGCGCCAGTACCAGGTCCCGTCACCGTTCAAGTGCAAAAGATGCGTGTGTTGCGCAATCAATGTGCTGCGATGACCGACACTGATCAGTTTCAGATCGGGCAGGCGCTGATGTACCAGACGATACATAGCGTCTTCCAGGCCTTCGTCCATTGCCGACGTTGCCTCATCAATAAAAGCGGCAGACGGCGCTGCCAGGAGCACACGGGCAAAGGCAACCCGCTGCTGCTCGCCCTGCGACAAGGTGTGCGACCAGCTGACGGTTTCCTCGATCCGCGATTGCAGGTGAGCCAGGTGAACATCAAGCAGGGCCTGCTGCCCTTTCTCCAGGCCGTCTGCCGGCACCGCATGCGGGTAATAAAGTGCCTCAAGCAGCGATCCTTCCGGCACGTACGGTTTCTGCGACAGGAACAGAATATCGTCCTCGGGACGCACGATCATGCCGCTGGAGTATGGCCACAGGCCGGCCACGGCACGCAGAATGGTGGTCTTGCCCGAGCCGGAGGGGCCCTGCAGCAGCCAGGACTGGCCTTTTTCCACGTGCAGGGACAGATCGTTGACCAGTTCCTGGCCCAACGGCGTGCGAATGCTCACACCCTCAAGCAGGACCGTGTCGCCATCCTGCCGGACATCAGGCTGTGGCAAGGCGTCGGCATTTTCAATATTAGTGAGAAACCCGTGCAGACGATTCAATGTAGCCCGGTAGCTGGCAAAGGTATCATACGCGTTACGGAAGAACGACAAGTTATCGTGCAGCGTGCCAAACGCCTGGGCACTCTGGGTCATGGCGCCCAGCGTAATCTGCTCGGAGAAAAAACGCGGCGCCTGAATAATAAAGGGGAAAATAACCGCGGTCTGCGAGACAAAGAAGTTGAACCCCTGGAACTTGACGCTTCGATGCACAATGGCCCAGACATTGCTGATAATCTGCTTAAAACGGCTCATCAGCTTGCCCATTTCGATTTTTTCGCCTTTGTAGAAAGCGATACTTTCGGCATATTCACGCACACGCACCAGGGAATACCGATAGTCCGCATTGAATTTCTCATCCAGGAAATTGAGCAGAATCAGAGGTCGGCCGATCCGGAATGCAAATACCGTAGCGATCAGGATGTAAATAAACAGGGCAAAGACCATGCCTCGCGGAATGGTGACCCCTGCCAGCGTGATGTCGCCGGACAAGGTCCACAGGATAATGGTAAAGGCGACTGCCGAAACCAGGGAACTGACCACGCCCAGACACAGGTCTAGCGACACCGTCACAAAACTGGAGATATCCTGCTGAATCCTTTGATCCGGATTATCCGCCGGGGTACTGAGGTAGTGGGAACGGTAATAACTGGTGTGCGACAGCCATTTGTTCAGGAACACGCCGTTGAGCGATTCGCGCCAGTTAATCGTAAAGGCTTGCTGCAGATAGAAGGTGACCAGGGAACGGACAATGTGGATACCGGCCAGAATGGTAAACACGCCCATCTGTATCCAAAAACTGGTCTCATCCAGTTTTTGCAGCGCCGTATACATGCTGTTGTACCAGTTGGAAAACAGCACACTGACGCGTACGCCCGACAGACTGAGCAGCAGAATGACGCTGAACATCGCGATGGGACGTACTGAGCGCCGGGGATTGAAATAGTTGCCGGCCAGCTTCCAGAATTGCCGCCCCCAGTGCGTATAGCGAGTCAGCAACCAGCCGCTGACCACGATAGCGACAAATGAAATAACATAGGCCTGTATAAGCCAGAAGGCGCTATCCTTTAATTCCTGACCCCAGTCCATTCACACTCCTGTATCCTGATTTGTGCGCTGCATTGCGCGAACATCGGGCGCAGCATTCCGCAAAAAAGAGTCACTTTACCTTAACTGGCGGGGATTCTGTCAATCACGGCGTGCATAAATGTAATAATTATTGCGCTCGCAAGGACCTGAAAACCCATGGATTTATCTGCTACTATTTGATGATCTAAATAACTGGAGTCCCTTGATGGAGCTGTTGCTTGACCCAAATATATGGGTAGGCTTGATTACACTGATTGTTCTGGAGTTGGTGCTGGGCATAGACAACCTTGTCTTTATTGCCATTCTCGTCGATAAACTCCCCCCCAAGCAGCGTGACAAAGCTCGCATTACCGGACTTGCCCTGGCCCTGATCATGCGGCTCATGTTGCTGTCGGTCATGTCCTGGCTGATCAAACTGACCGCGCCGCTGTTTTCCCTTTACACGCTATCGTTCTCGGGCCGGGACCTGATCCTGATTTCAGGCGGTTTTTTTCTGCTGTTCAAGGGCACCCTAGAATTGCACGAGCGGCTTGAAGGCAAGACCAAAGCCTCTACCGGCCCGCGCGTCTACGCCGGCTTCGGCGTGATTGTCACACAGATCATCGTCCTGGATGCCATCTTTTCCCTGGACTCGATTATCACCGCTGTCGGTATGGTTGACCATCTGCCGGTCATGTTTGCCGCAGTGATCATTGCCATGGCGGTCATGCTGGTTGCATCCAAGCCCCTGACCAACTTTGTCAACCAGCATCCCACTGTTGTCGTGCTGTGCCTGGGGTTCCTGCTTATGATCGGCTTTTCGCTGCTGGCCGAAGGCTTTGGCTTCAAAGTGCCCAAGGGCTATCTGTACGCGGCTATCGGCTTTTCGGTCATGATCGAGATCTTCAACCAGATCGCGCGTCACAGCATCAAACGCACCGAAGCCACCCGCCCCATGCGCGAGCGTACGGCCGAAGGGATTTTGCGAATGCTGGGCAAACGCCCACCCGATGAAGCGCATATGGAAAACCCCAATCAGGAAGCTGAACAGCCCGTTGTCTTCGAAGACGAAGAACGCTATATGGTCAGCGGCGTGCTTACGCTTGCCGACCGCAGCATTCATTCGATCATGACGCCGCGTGCGGATATTTCATGGATCAATATCGAGGATGATATTAACAAGATCCGCGATGAAATCATCAACACGCCCCATACCTTCTTTCCGATCTGCCGCGGTGCGCTCGATGAAATCATCGGAGTCGGCCGGGCACGCGACCTGATTGCGGATATTCTTACCGAGGGCCGGATCAATGTCAAAAAACTGCGCAAACCGCTGGTGGTGCCCGAATCCATCAACATCCTGACACTGATCCAAACGCTCAAGGAAAGCCGCGGCCAGTTGGTGGTGATCACCGACGAATTCGGCGCGATCGAAGGCCTGGTCACCCCGATGGACGTTTTCGAAGCAATCGCCGGTGAATTTCCGGACGAAGACGAAACCCCCGACATTGTGGAGCTGGGCGAGGGACGCTGGATGATCGATGGTGCAGCCGATCTGCGTCACCTGGAGCAGATCCTGAACATCGACGGACTGTACGACGACAACGAAGAAACCGCCACGCTTGCCGGCTATCTTCTTCGACAGTTTGATCGGCTGGCCGAGCCTGGCGATGTATTCGAACTGGTGCATGGTCACATTAAAACCGTCTTTAAGGTCGTGGCCCTGGACGGCCGTCGTATCGGCCAGGTCAGCGTTGACCAGTATCGTGAGAAAAACCCCGAAGAGTTGCTGGACATATAGTCCACGATCTAGCGCACGGCCAGACCCGTGCGCCACTGGCAATAGCACATCGGTTTATAAACTTATTACCTGATTTTCAAAGCCCGCAATCGCGGGCTTTGTTTTACATTCTTTTTATCACAAACGAAATAAAACCACGAGCGCTACCGATATTGCAGATAAAGATAATATCTACAGCCCCGTATGCAGATGGTCCGGGTAATGATTGATCGAGCCGAATAAGGCATCCATGGCCCAATGTAGTTTCCTGATAATGTGTTTTTCTCAGTGCAGATGCAGCAATGTCAACTGTGAACGTGCAATCCGCATTCTCGGCTGTCCTGGTTTTCCCACCACCAGCGGCCGGCACGCGGGTCTTCGCCGACGCGGACCGCCTTTGTACAGGGGTCGCAGCCAATGCTTGGATACCCCTGGTAGTGCAGCGCGTTTACCGGCACCGAAAACCGGTCCACATACGCCCAGACTTCCTGCTCAGACCAGTCAAACAGCGGGTTGTATTTGCTGATCCCTCGAGCCTCATCCTGCTCATGCAAGTCCAGATCGCTGCGCGTGACCGATTGCTCACGACGCTGGCCTGTAATCCAGGCATCGGCATCCGCCAGTGCCGCCGCCAACGGTATCACCTTGCGTATATCACAGCACTGGCGGCGCGCCTGCAAACTTTCGTAAAAGCCATTAATACCGTGCTGTTCGATATAGGCCTGCACAGCCGATTCTTCTGGCGTGTAAATAGCGAGCCGTATGCCGTAACGAGTCTGAATCTGATCCAACAATGCAAGTGTTTCCGCCGGCAGACGACCGGTTTCCAGAGTAAATATGTCAATATACGTCGCGATATCCCGATATTGTTCGCTTTGTCCCGCCTCACGCAATATCACGTCTGTAATAACCATGTCTTCCGCCGACAAACTGGATGCCAGACGCGTGCGCTGGTGTGTTCGAGCGATACCTAACAAGCGTTCGCGCAGTTGCAGGCATTTGGCGTCGAGCGCAGCCGGATCAATCGTACGCTTTGGCGGCTTCCACAGAATCGGCTGTTCAGAGAACATTGCTTGAGTTTGCGCGGAGTGAAAATTCATAATATGTCCGTCCAATGCTTAGTCCGCTACCCGATGGGCAGGCAAGACTACTTCGGTAAGGCTTTATCTTATCGGTTCATCACAGGAATAAGAACGAATAAATAGGTCTTTATTTATAGATAGCGGATATAAACCAGTACGTTCAGATAGTGCTGCATTGAAAAACGATAGCGTAGATACCCGCTGCGCAAAGAGACTGGGTATGTGCCTTCTGCAGTCCTTGTTATCCCGGCAGGCAGCAAAATATGCAAGTAATATAAGCGAAACCGCCAGCTATTCTTTTTGAGAAAAAGGTCGGAACAAGCCGCATTAAACCCTAACAACTTGTGCAAGGCAACGGACTTGCCAGCACTGTCAGACGCAAACCAGCTTGCCAAGCTCCCCTTACAAGTGCCCGTTCAGCGCGCGGCCAATATCAGTTGGGCCCCTTTTTCCGCGATCAGCATGGCTGGCGCGTTTGTATTTCCCGAAGTGATGGTTGGCATGACAGAAGCATCGATAACACGCAGCCTGTTGACCCCATGCACGCACAGATTGGCGTCGACCACGGACATGTCATCGGCGCCCATCTTGCAGGTCCCCACCGGGTGAAAGATGGTTGTGCCGATATCGCTGGCTGCCCGTATAAGGTCGTCGTCGGTTTTGGCCAACGGGCCTGGCCGGAACTCCTGAGGCGTGTATTTTTCAAGCGCAGCCTGATCGGCGATACGCCGTGTCAGCCGGATGCTTTCCAGGGCAACCTGGACATCTTCGTCCGTGCTCAGATAATTGCATAGAATATCAGGCCGGTCTTCAAGCGAAGGAGAAACAATGGTCACCATACCGCGGCTGGTTGGCCGAATGTTGCATACGGAGGCCGTAAAGGCAGGAAACGGATGCAGACCGTCGCCGAATTTTTCCAGCGATAGCGGCTGTACATGATATTCCACATTGGCGCGTTGCTGCCTGGGAGAGGAACGCGCAAAAATACCCAGCTGTGACGGCGCCATCGTCAATGGCCCCTTTTTCATAAAGGCGTACTGCAGGCCCATATACGCCTTGGACAACGGTGACTGCATCATCGTGTTGAGCGTGCGCACCTTGTTTACCTTGTAAATCATACGCAGCTGCAGATGATCCTGCAGATTGCGCCCCACCCCCGGCAAATGATGAATGAGTGGAATGCCCAGCGACTTCATGAGATCGCCGGCCCCTACGCCGGAGCGCTGGAGGATTTGTACCGAGCCAATGGCGCCGGCGCTGAGAATGACTTCTCGGCGTGCATTGGCGTGGAAAAAGTGGTCGTTATGACGAAAGCGCAAGCCCTGGGCCGTCCGGTCTGTGAAATTGACACGGTCTATCATTGCATTTGTGATAACGGTCAGGTTGCTGCGCTCCTTGATCGGCCGCAGGAATGCAGTGGCGGCGCTGAAACGCACGCCTTTTTTCTGGGTGACATGAAAATACGAAGAACCTTCATTGTCACCACAATTGAAGTCTTCAATTTGGGGAATGCCTGCCTGTTCGGCTGCTCGGCGAAAGGCATTCAGGATATCCCAGCGCAAACGCTGCTGCTCGACGCGCAGCTCGCCGTGGCCACCATGGAATGCCGTATCGCCCGCGTAATGATGTTCGAATTTTTTGAACAGCGGCAGCACATCATCCCAGCCCCAGCCCGGGTTGCCGGCGTCGCGCCAGCCATCGTAATCCTCTTTTTGCCCCCGCATGTAGATCATGCCATTGATGGCGGAACTGCCACCAAGCACGCGGCCGCGCGGATAGGCAATACTGCGGCCATTGAGCCCGGCGTCGGGGTGCGTGGTAAAGCACCAGTCGGTATTGGGATTGCCGATGCAATAAAGATAACCTACCGGAATATGCAACCAGCGCCATTTATCGTCACCGCCTGCCTCCAGCAGCAGCACCTTGCAGGAAGGGTCTGCGGACAAACGGTTGGCCAGCAGGCAGCCTGCCGAACCGGCACCCGCAATGATGTAGTCAAAGTCGCCATATAGCGTTGTTGTTTCTGCCATGCTCCCACTCTGCTTATTATTATTTGTTATACGGAAAGGTCCGTATCCTGATCATTATTGAAAATATTCAACGTTATGACAACGCGTATTTCTACCTATTAGAGTCATAAGCTGTAAGCACACGCGACTGATGTGTCCGAATCAAACCTGATTGCGGATATCGTTACGTACGAACGCATTGATGTTGTCCACCAGCTGGTCCGCCAGCACCTGAATCGCCTGGCGGCTGGCCCACGCCACATGCGGCGTCAGGATAAAATCCGGTCGGTTCATCAGGCGCATAAACGGGTGGGTATCGGGCATGGGTTCCTGAGTGACAACATCGAAACCTGCGCCACCGATACTGTTGTTTTCCAGGGCGTCTGCCAGCGCGGCTTCGTCCACCAACCCGCCCCTGGCCGTGTTGATCAAAATAGCGGTCGGCTTCATTTGCGCCAGCTCTGCCGCGCCAATCATATGACGGGTTGTCGGAGTCAGGGGCAGGTGCAGCGAGAGGATATCAGCCTGTGCGATTACCTCTTCAAAGGGGGTATGCGTTTGCTTTACGTCAGTCTCTCCCTTGCGAGCGGCAAACAGCACTTTCATGCCCAGTGCCTGGGCGCGCTTGGCAACCGCGCTGCCAAGCGCGCCGGAACCGAAAATACCGATAGTGCTGTCGGCCAGATCGCTGACCGGATAATCAAAATAGCAAAACTGGCCGCTTTGCGCCCAGCGCCCCTGGCTGACCGAGCGATGATAGGGAAGCAAACTGCGACGCAGTGCAAAAATCAATGCAAGTGTATGCTCGGGCACGGTATTGACCGCATAGTTGCGGATATTGGTCACAACAATACCCTTGTCGCGGCATGCTTCTATGTCAACGATATTGGTCCCGGTTGCCGCCACAGCCACCAGTTTAAGCTCGCCCGCCTGCGCCACGTCTTGCGCCGACACCGGCACCTTGTTGGTAATCACGATTTGCGCGTTCCGAATCCGCTGGGCAACGTCGGCCGGCGCAGTCTGGTCGTAGGCAATCACTTCATGTTCGAACTCAAACGCCTTGAGCGCGATAAAGTCAGGCAACGTGGCCCGATCAAGAAAGACAATGCGGGCTGAAGAAGACATGAGTTTTCCTGTGAAAGTCAAAACAAGACTATACCATTGCCTGCCATTGACTAAAATAGCGGTTTTGGTGAACCCGTTGTTTGTAAACCGACATGCCCTCTCCTGTCATGCCTCCTCTGTACCCATCGCTCCGTCAGGCAGCACTAGATGCCCTGGCCGAACCCGACCCCTGTAAAAAAATCACCGCTGTTGACCAGTTGGTATCAACGCTGCCCGTGCGCGCCAATCTGGTCCTGCAACCGACGCGGCCACTGCCGGGTCGCCCGCAACGGCCGCAACTGGTGGACCCGCGCGAGGTATCGGTACGCTCGACGCAGACACAACAGGGAAAAGCGGCGCTCATTCACTCCATTGCCCATATCGAATTCAATGCCATCAACCTGGCGCTGGATATCATCTGGCGCTTTCCCGGCATGCCCGATGATTTCTACTACGACTGGATGCAGGTCGCCCGGGAAGAGGCCTATCACTTTTCCCTCGTGCGGGGGCACCTGGCCTCTTGTGGCTATCAGTATGGCGATTTTGCGGCCCATAATGGTTTATGGGACATGGCGGAAAAAACTGCCGACGACATTCTGGCCAGGCTTGCACTGGTGCCGCGTACGCTGGAGGCGCGCGGCCTGGATGTATCCCCGGCCATCCAGAACAAGTTGCGGGCCGTCAACGACGACCGCGGCGTGCAGATCCTGGATATTATTCTGCGCGACGAAATCGGTCATGTCAAAACCGGCAATCGCTGGTACCTGCACTGCTGCGAGCAGCAAAACCAGGAGCCCGTTGCCGCTTATGCGGCGCTGATCGATACCTATCGCGTCGGCAAGCCTCGCGGGCCCTTCAATGTCCAGGCCAGAATGGCGGCCGGATTCACCCAGGCCGATATTGACTGGCTGAATTCCTTATAATTGCATTATTGGTCTTCACAGGCCGGCCTGATCCGGGCCTTGGCAATAGAACCAATGCCTTTTCATACTGACGGAAAAATTATGGACGTTCTGGTACTTGGGGCCGGCATCATCGGGCTGACAACTGCTTATTATCTCAACCGGGACGGGTTCAACGTCACCGTTATCGAGAGAAACAGCGACGTTGCGCTGGAGACTAGCTATGCCAACGGTGCACAACTGTCATACAGTTACGTGGCGCCACTGGCCGGCCCGGGGGTCATGAGTCACGTGCCCAAATGGCTGCTGGACCGCAACTCGCCCCTGCGTTTTCGCCCCAGCCTGGATCCGGCCACCCTGTGCTGGAACGTGCGTTTTGTCAAAGCCTGCAATGCGGCTCAAAGCAACCAAACGACGCGACAATTGCTTTCACTGTCGTTTCTCAGCCGTGACCTGTATCACGACATGATGCAACAGGAGGCCATCTCCTTTGACCATAAACGGGCAGGCAAGCTGGTTGTGCATCGCAGCCGCGATTCTTTCGAGCATGCCGTCGAACAGCTGGACTTTCAGCGTTCACTGGGTTGCGAGCAACGTGCCATGTCGGTTGAAGAATGTATCTCGCTGGAGCCAGCCCTGCAACGTATGCGGGATCACCTGAGCGGCGGCATCTTTACCGAAAGCGAAGAAAGCGCAGACTGCTTCCAGCTTGCCGTTGCCCTGAAAAACATTTTGCAGCAACGCGGCGTCACCTTCCGCTTCAATACCACCGTCAGCCGGCTTGCGGCCGACAGCAATCGCAAAGTGAGTGTACAAACAACCGCCGGAGAACACCTTACGCCGGATCATATCGTGGTGGCACTGGCATGCGAGAGCACAGCGCTACTCAAGCCTCTGGGCATTGCGGTGCCGGTCAGTCCGCTCAAAGGATACAGCCTCACAGTGCCCATTGAGCGAGCCGCCGACGCGCCGATGGTCAGCATCACCGATTATGAACGCAAGGTAGTCTATGCAAGGCTGGGGGAGCGCCTGCGCATCGCCGGCATGGCCGACATGGTGGGCTTAAACCGCCGCATCGATACCTCGCGTATTGAAGCGCTGAAGCAGGAAGCCCGCAATTTGTTTCCCGATGCGGGCAATTATGATCTGGCCACGCTCTGGACCGGGCTGCGTCCGGCTACGCCAAAAGGCAAACCCATTATTGATGCAACCCGATATGGTAACCTGTGGCTCAATATTGGCCAGGGAGCCCTGGGCTTTACCCTGGCCCCGGGTTCTGCAAGCGTGATCAGCCATTTGCTGCGCGGCCAGGCACTGCCATTTGGCAAAAACGTGTTTACGCTGGCTGATGCCTGAGCGCCAGGCACAGACGGTGTAAAGGCCGAATTGGCGGTGTACCCTGCCTTTGTGCTGCTCACTGCGCGCCGCATGCAACAGCCGGCCAATTGCCCTGGCAATATACAGCTGGCGGACCAGTTATGGTTGCAGTCAGGCAAAGGAGACCAATCCATGACGCATGCCGTATTTTGTACCCGAAACGCAATGAAGCATCCATGCGCCGAACCACCCCGGCCCAACCTTGTTTTTATGCGAATATACCCTTATCTAACATTCGCTTATCAAACGTTTATCTAACGCTTATCCAACGTTTACTGATTCAGATTTACTGCCTCATTAACCCGCGCCCGTCATGCGATTTCGCAATGCAAATCCCTAACGGTCGTTTTGTGCCCATCGAGACCCGCTGCCATGCTCCAGAAAATTCTCCTGCCCATTATCGTCTTTATCATTGTCCTGATCGGACTGACCTTCGGCGAAGGCGTGTTCACCGCGCTGGCTGTGTGGCTGCATGACATCACCGGTCTGGTCATCTATAACTTTTCCGATCTGTATTACACCGTCTCCGAATACGTCTCCCGGCATCCCGTCAAAATACTGGTCGCCCTGGTGGTGACGGCTATCGTGTGCATCTGGATATACAAGAACAAGGATGAAGAACTGACACGCCAGGCAAGCTCCCGTAAAATAGCCATTTTTCTGGCGATTTTCCTGGGCTGGCTGGGCGCGCACCGCTTTTACAACGGCCAGATAGGCATGGGGATGCTGTATCTGATCATCAGTTTCATCTGGTTGCCGCTCACGGTATTTCTAAGCCTGATTGATGCGGTAAGATATATTTTCATGAATGACGAAGAATACCGTCTGCGCATTCAATCGTCATAATAACCACGCGGCAGGGGTACAGGCGGCCCGACACTTCTGCCCACGTCAACGACGCAAGGAGCGCACGTGAATCTGAACGACCTGACCATTGCCACTGATAATCTTAACCAGCCACGATTGCTGAATCACTGGCAATGGCTCCTGCCAGCCCAGGTCGAAATTCTGCTTGTCACCAAAACGGCAGACTGCTTTTTGCTTGAGCCTGAAACCGGTCATATTCTGTTTCTGGACACCAACGACGGTGAACTGGAGCACATTGCCTCGGACTTTGATGAGTTTCGCGCTGTGCTTGCCGATCCCGAATTCATTACCGATTACTTCTCGCTGCTGCTGATGGCATCAAAGCTGGAAACCCCGTTACCTGAAAATTCTGTTTTTGCGCTCGCAACCCCCCCGGTCTTGGGTGGATCGTTCGAAACCGACGAACTGACGCTGGTAGATATTTACCAGTATTTCGATGAAATGGGTGCGCTCTGGCAAAAGCTGAGCCAGATCGAGCTCCCGGACGACACGGCCGATGAACCTGGTTCGTCCTCGGATACTGATAGCGACAGTAAAAAACCCGAATAGAGATCGACACCAAACGTTGCAGCGCATTAAGCAGGACAAACTGATGAGTGACCCCCTTCCGATACAAGCTTGCACACTAAAGCATTTTCCAGCAGAACTTGCCACGACGGCACCCGAAACCTTCGCCGCAGCCCGGCTTAACGTTTACGACAACGCCTTTGCGTTCCCGTTGGCGGTGCTGAACCAGCCGGCCCTGGAACACAATTTGCAATGGATGCAGCGTTTTGCCCGCGACAAAGGTGTTAGCCTTGCGCCGCATGGCAAAACCACCATGTCGCCTGAACTGTTTGGCCAACAACTTGCCGCCGGTGCGTGGGGGCTCACCTTTGCTACCATGTTTCAGGCCCAGACCGGCATTCAGGCCGGTGCAAAGCGTATTATTATTGCCAATCAGGTTGTATGTGATGCCGACCTGCGCCAATTACAGTCACTTTTGCAAATGCATCCCGACCTGCGCATTTGGTTTCTGGTCGATTCAATTGAACAGGTCGCTTATATCGAAGCCTGGGCTAGACGTTACAGTGAGGACAACCAGCAGCAAAGCATACGCTTTGACTGCCTGCTGGAAATCGGTATTGCAGGCCAGCGTACAGGCTGCCGCCAATTGGAACAGGCTCTGGCGCTGGCCCGCTGCATACATCAATCATCCGTACTCGCGCTGGGCGGCATCGAATGCTACGAAGGAAACCTGGCCACCGACACAGAAAAGGACAAGCCGGCCGTTGACGCACTCATGGCCCGTTGTGAAGCAGTCGCGCGCGCCTGCGCTCAACAGCAGCTGTTCGACACTGACGAAATCATTATCTCGGCCGGCGGCTCGGCCATTTTTGATCTGGTCGTCCCCGGTCTGAAAATCAGCC
Source organism: Advenella sp. (assembly GCF_052108595.1). Taxonomy (NCBI): domain Bacteria; kingdom Pseudomonadati; phylum Pseudomonadota; class Betaproteobacteria; order Burkholderiales; family Alcaligenaceae; genus Advenella; species Advenella sp. Next base: position 2,288 of record NZ_JBQEAU010000091.1, on the reverse strand, counting down.
TGGATCGGCCAGTACGAGGCGTACTGCGCTCGGGATGCTATATCACACACGACCACGGCGTCTATAAGCGTCATCTGGCCAAAGTCCAGGAGCGCGAGCACCTGCAGGAAAGCCTAAGGGCGGCCCTGGAGGTATGGACCATGGTGCAGTCGGTGCCGGAACCCGGGCTGGCGCTGCTTACCTGCGGTAAACGGGACATTTCCTATGACCTTACGTTGCCCTTTGTCACTGGCTACGCGCCGGTAGGTGAACGGGTTCGCAGCGCGCCGGAACCGACCTGGCAAATCACTGCGCTCAATGACCAGCACGCCTATTTACATTTTGATGCTGCCGGCCCTGCTCCTGCTGTGGGCGACAGGATCATGCTGGGCATCTCCCATCCCTGCACGACATTTGATAAGTGGAAATGGATGCCTGTTATTGATGACACGGGCCAGGCGCGGTCCTACATTACTACGCGCTTCTGAATTCTACTTCCCGGCTTACATTGCGCGCTGTTACGGCTATGTAGACCATGGCTGCCTGCTGCGGCGCATTCGTATCAGCGGCGGCCAAAGGCCTTGCCGCACTGTGGCTATGCGTAGTAACCGGCCTGCTGCCACATTCGCCGTGCATTCCATGTGAAAGGTCGCTGTCAGAACAGAATATTCCACCTACGATCAGACCAGACCAGCAAGGCTGATACTACGGTGCTGGCAAACATCACCATGACAAACAATGGCGTGCCCTGCTCCATCCAGCCTGTGTTTAGCAAAATATTGATAAAGAATACGTGCGTCAGGTAAATGGCGGTAGAAAGCTTGGACAGAAAGTCCGTATTCAGTCTTGCAGAGCGGCTGTGAAAAAAAATGAAAAGCAGCGGACACAGCACCAGCAGAGAAAGGTACATATCTACGCCCGCCTTGGCGGGGTGCAGAAAATAGTGCACGGAGCTTTCCGCTACCAGCAGCATGACTGACGCAAATATGGCGCACAGCAATTGCGGGTCACGACGAGGCAATTTGTGCAGGCGGTGTTTGGCGATCAAATACCCTATGGCAAACAGGGGAAAGCCAAAGAAAAGAAAGTTGCGGAAAATCCAGCCAGAATTCAACAGATACCCCGCTACCCCTTCTTCGATCGGCGCATAATTGCCAATTGCCTGCAACACATAGCCCATCACAAACAACGCTACGGCAGAGATAAGAATGTGTTTGTCACTGCGTGTACGCAATACATGCAATACCGCCCCGGCGCCCAAGGTGCCCACCAGATACCATAAATGATGATAGCCAAACACCAGCTTTTCCAGCAGGCCAATCTGATCACGGGCGAGCTCCCAGTGTACCGGCCAATAGAATGGCAAATACAGCAACATCCAGATACTGTACAACACAGCCAGGCGTTTGGCCCAATTAGTAAAGGAACGATTTCGGGCTATCAACGGATAGAAGTAAAAACCATTGATGATAAAGAAGGTCGGCACGGCAATGCGAAGCAGCCCGTTCACGAATATGTAATTAAGATACTCGGCGGTCTCTGTAAACAACGACGCATGCAGGGCAACCACCATCATTGCCAATGCTATCTTCAGCCCATCTGTTCCCGCGTTACGCTGCATGTATCGTCCTCTGTTGAATCATATATTGTAACGATCCGAGGCGCTCAAGGCATGAAGGATGCCTACCAATTGCTGTGGAATGTAACTGAAAGCATTGGGATGCCAGATTTCAACGTAGCGAGCGAGCCAATAGCGGGAAAGACCAAAGCAGTTGTCCCTCCTTGGCTAATACTGGGGTCAGCACACAATCCAGTTGTTGAGCGACGATTAATTTGCTTACGAGAGTGTCTGCTCATATTAAATGAGCTCTATACCAACGGCTTTGAAAAGGCTATTTAAGATGCGTTTTCCTTAGTGGGCCAATACGCGGCACTACATAAACGAACCGTTTCACGAATAGATAAAACAATAATCATTGTCACGATAATCGAAATTTCGCCGTTGGCTTATGCGTACCTGTTGTCGCGACAAGGGAATCGCATTGGCAGTGTCCTGGCGATGTATTTGCATACAGATGCCATCAACTGTCTATTCCGCTCAGTTGAGCTACTAGCCTGAATAGGCCGTGCAATGCAGATTGGTTCTTTTCAGGCATATGGGCGTTTTACCACAACAAGAAGCTTCGTTTGCGGTAGGTCAAAACAACTTCAAGTAATACAAACCAAACAAAAGTGATCGCAGTACCATATATGCGAAACGTGATTGATTGGTCCGGTCATAGTCTTGAAGTAAACGCCATGAAAGTATT
>NZ_JBQEAU010000090.1:0-19516 GCF_052108595.1 Advenella sp. | reverse complement strand
AAAAGAAACTGCTGTTGCTGCCGCCGCGTCCGCCGGAATACCCCGAGACCGTGTCCACATTCGGATTCTGTACAATCGCCTTGCGAAAAGCCTCCAGCTTGGGCACGGTGGCGGCAAACGACGTGCCCTGGTCCGCGCGAAAGAATCCCTGGATCATGCCGGTGTCCTGTTCCGGAAAGAATCCTTTGGGAACGGCAATATACAGATAGACGTTCAGGACCACGGTGGCCAGCAGCGTGAGCAATGTCAGAAAGCGAAAGCGGATGGCAAAACGCAACATGCGCCCGTAGCCACTGACAAGTCGATCAAAAAACGAATCCCAGATCCGCTGAGCGCGACCCTTTTTCAAGTTCGGTTCATGCCTGAGCAACTGCGCGCACATCATGGGCGTGAGGGTGAGCGAGACGAGCAGCGATATGGCAATGGCGATCGACAATGTCATGGCAAACTCGAGAAACAGTCTGCCGATCAGGCCACCCATGAACAGCAGCGGAATAAACACGGCCACCAGGGATACGCTCATGCTGATGACCGTAAAACCCACTTCGCGCGCGCCCACCAGTGCCGCGCGCATGGGGTGCATGCCGCGCTCGATATAGCGCATGACGTTTTCCAGCACCACAATCGAGTCATCGACCACGAAACCGGTGGCTACGATCAGCGCCATCAGCGAGACCGTATTGAGCGAGTAGCCCAGAAAGTACATGAAGATAAACGTTCCCATCAGCGAGACAGGCACCGAGATGGCCGGTATCAGCGTGGCGCGCAACCGTTGCAGAAACAGCATGACCACCACAATCACCAGCAGCACCGAGATAACCAGCGTCAGCTCTGCCTCGTGCAACGTCGCCCGAATGCTGGGCGTACGATCCTGTGCCACGTCCAGGTTGACTTGCGGCGGCAGCATCTGGGCCAGGTCAGGCAACATGTCTTTGACCGCATCCACCGTCTGGATGATATTGGCATCGGCCTGCCGTCGCACCAGCAGCACCACGGCCTGCTTGGTATTGTAAAAACCCTTGTTGTACAGGCTTTCTGTCGAGTCATAGACATGCGCGACATCACGCAGGCGCACGGCCGTACCGTTTTTCCAGGCAACAATCAGGTTCTCGAAATCTTTTGCGTAACGCAATTGCCCATTGGTTGCCAGTTGCCACTGATATTCGTTATTGTCCAGAAATCCCTTAGGCCTGACCGAATTGGTCGCTGCCAGTGCGTTGCGAACCGTATCCAGCGAGATGCCCATATTGTTGAGCATATTGGGGTTCAAGTCCACGCGCACGGCCGGCAAGGAACTGCCCCCCACGGTGACCTCCCCCACCCCGCGCACCTGCGCCAGTTTCTGTGCCAGGATCGTGGAAGCAAGGTCATACAACTCCCCTTGGCCAAGCAGATCCGAGGTCAGGGCCAGCACCATGACCGGGGTCGAGGACGGATTGACATTACGGTAGGTGGGCGGCTGCTTCATGCTGCTGGGCAGCAACGGCCGCGCTGCGTTGATGGCCGCCTGCACCTCGCGGGCAGCCGTGTGCACGTCCTTGTCCAGATCGAATATCATGAAAATGGAGGTGGAGCCCTCCGAACTACTGGACAGCAACAGATCAATGCCGGAAATATTGCCCAGCGAGCGTTCCAGCGGGGTGGCCACGCTCGAGGCCATGGTCTCCGGACTGGCGCCCGACAACGACGCGCGCACCACAATCACCGGCGAGTCCAGCGTGGGCAGCGGCGACACCGGCAGCAGGAAAAAGGCGACCATGCCCATCACCGCAACCGCCAGCGCCAGAAGTGACGTTGCTACCGGTCTAAGGATGAACGGGCGGGACAAACTCATATTTCTGCCTGCGCTGCCACATCAGATGGCTTGGGTTTTTTGACCAGCCTGTCAAACATCAGATAAATGACCGGGGTGGTAAACAGGGTCAGCAACTGGCTGCAGATCAGCCCGCCCACCATGGTCAGCCCCAGAGGCTGGCGCAATTCGGCGCCGGTGCCGGTAGAGAGCATGAGCGGAATCGCGCCGAACAGCGCCGCCAGCGTCGTCATAAGGATTGGCCGAAAGCGCAACAGCGCGGCCTGATGAATCGCCTTGACTGGCGGCAGGCCCTGATGACGTTCGGCATCGAGCGCAAAGTCGATCATCATGATGGCATTTTTCTTGACAATACCGATCAAAAGAATAATCCCGATAATGCCGATCATGTCCAGCTCGTTGCCCGAAAGTATGAGCGCCAGCAGCGCCCCCACCGCGGCCGAGGGCAGCGTTGACAAAATGGTCACCGGATGGATATAGCTTTCGTAAAGTACGCCAAGCACAATATACATGGTAAATATGGCTGCCAGCAGTAGCCACAGTGTGCTCGACAGTGAAGATTCGAACGCCTGCGCCGCCCCCTGGAAACGCATTTCCACGGTTGGCGGCAAAGCGATATCAGCCTTGATCTGATTAACGCGCTGCACCGCATCAGATAGCGATGCCCCGGGCGCCAGATTGAAAGACACCAGGGCGGACGGGAACTGATCGACCCGCATGATCTCCAGCAACTCCTGGCCGGGGACAATCTGCGCCAGTTGCGTCAACGCAATCGGCGCGCCGTCAGCGGTCTTGAGATACACCTGCTCAAGATCGGCTGGGTTATCGCGAAAATGCTCGGCCACTTCCATCACCACCCGATACTGTGCTGCCTGGGTAAAGATCGTGGAGACCAGGCGCTGGCCAAAAGCGTTGTACAGAGCATCATCAATCTGCGTCATGGTAATGCCATAGCGCGCTGCGGCATCCCGGTCCACTTTGACCAGGGTTTGCAGGCCATTGAACTGAAAGTTGTCTGTGACGCCGGCCAGGGTCTTGTCGGCTGCCAGGTGTTCAACAAATACCGGAACCCATTCGCGCAGCTGCTCGGCATCGAGGCTGGACAGACTCAATTGATATTGCGTGCGCGATACCCTGGCGTCAATGGTCAGGTCCTGCGAGGCTTGCAAATATACTTTCATGCCCGGCACTTGCGCCGCCCGGTCTTCCAGGCGCTCCATGACGTCCGTAATATTTTCGCGCTCTGCCGTGGGCTTGAGTTCAACCTGCATCCGCCCGGTATTGAGCGTGGCATTTGAGCCATCCACACCGATGAACGACGACACCGAGGCGACCGCCGGATCGGCCTTGACTGCCCGGGCAATCTGCACCTGACGTTCGGACATCATTTTGAAAGAGGACGATTGCGGCGCTTCGGTAATGATCTGGATCATGCCGGTATCCTGCTGCGGAAAGAACCCCTTGGGTATCCACATATACAGCAGTACTGTCAGTACAAAAGTGGCCAGCGCCACCAGCAGCGTCAACGTCTGGTGCCGCAGCACGACGGTGAGCATACGATCATAGCCATGAATGACACGCTCGATGGCCTGGCCCATTTTGCGATGCAAGCGATTGCCCTCGTACGCCGACTCGGGCTTGAGCATGCGGGCGCACATCATCGGCGTCAGTGTCAGGGAGATGACAAGTGAAATAATGATGGCAGTGGCCAGCGTAATGGCAAACTCACTGAACAGCCTGCCGATCACGTCGCCCATGAAAAGCAGCGGAATCAGCACGGCAATGAGCGAGACAGTCAGCGATACCAGGGTAAAGCCGATTTCAGCAGCCCCCTTGAGCGCCGCCTGCATGGGGGTTTCGCCATCCTCGATATGACGGGCGATATTCTCGATCATGACAATGGCGTCATCGACCACAAAGCCGGTGGCAATGGTCAGCGCCATCAGCGTCAGATTATTCAGACTGAAGCCCAGCAGGTACATCACACCGAAGGTGCCGACAATGGACAGCGGCACCACAATAGAAGGAATGACGGTGGCGCTGAAACTGCGCAAGAAGGCATAGGTCACCACGATCACCAGCAGGATCGCCATCAGCATTTCATTTTGTACATGGTTGATCGATTCACGAATGGTCTCGGTGCGATCAGCCACCATATCTACCTGCAGCGAAGCCGGCAATGCCTGCCGCAACTGCGGCAACAGCTTTTTCACATTGTCGACCACATCGATCACATTGGCGCCGGGCTGACGCTGGATATTGAGCAAAATGGCCGGTTTGTCGTTGATCCACGCGGCCTGCCGCACATCCTCGGCTGCTTCGATCGTGTTGGCTACATCTTTCAGGCGCAAGGGGGCGCCGTTGTTGTAGGTAAGAATCAGATTGTTGTATTCGGCTGCGGTTTTGACCTGGCTATTGGCATAAATGGTCGTGCCACGGCGTGGCCCATCAATATTGCCCGTAGGCTGGTTGACATTGGCCGCCGTAATGGCGGTGCGCACATCGCTTAACGCCAGGCCGTTGGCGGCCAGGGCCGTGGGGTTCACCTGGATGCGCAATGCCGGCCGTTGCCCGCCCGCAATACTGACCAGACCGACGCCCGATATCTGCGACAGTTTCTGCGCCATGCGGGTTTCGACCAGATCGCGCGCCTCATGCAAGGGCATGTTTTCAGAAGAGATGGCCAGCGTGACTACGGGCCGGTCTGCCGGATTGACCTTGTTGTACACCGGCGGCATGGGCATATCCGAAGGCAGCAGGTTCGATGCGGCATTGATCGCCGCCTGCACCTCCTGTTCGGCCACGCTCATTTGCACATCCAGTCCGAACTGCAGCGTGACCACCGAGGCCCCGCCCGAGCTGGATGACGTCATCTGCAATAAGCCGGGCATCTGACCAAACTGGCGCTCCAGCGGCGAGGTCACCAGCGAAGCCATTGTGTCGGGTCCCGCACCCGGATATAGCGACACGACCTGAATAGTCGGATAATCGACTTCAGGCAGGGCAGAGACCGGCAGCAGACGATAGGCAGCCAGTCCGCTCAGTAATATGGCAATCATCGCCAGCGTTGTCGCCACCGGCTTCAGAATGAACGTGCGCGAGATATTCACTTGATGATCTCGACTTTGGCCCCGTTGCGCAGGCGGTCTACGCCTTCCGAAACCACCTGCTCGCCTTCGGCCAATCCCTTGATGATCTGGGTATAGCCACTATCGACCACGCCCAGTTCGATCTGGCGGGTCTCGACTGTATTGTCTTTTTTCACCACATAGACATAAGGGCCGCGGGAACTGTTCTGAATGGCATCGGACATGACCACCAGCGCGTCGGACACCTCGCGCACCTTCAGTTCCGTATTCACAAACTGGTTTGGAAACAGCGTTTCGTCTTCATTGGCAAAGGTGGCCTTGAGCCGGACCGTGCCGGTTGTCGTATCTACCGCGTTATCCATTGAGGCAAGCTCGCCTTCGGCCAGTTGCACCTTGTTGTCGCGATCGCGCAAAATGACCTTGAGCTTCTCGCCTTTGTATAGCGGGCCGGCCACATCGGGCAGCCAGGACTCTGGCATGGAGAACACCACCGCAATGGGCTGCACCTGGGTAATCGTGACGATTCCATCGGTGGAACCGGCAGACACCAGATTGCCCACATCGACCGAGCGCAGACCCAGGCGACCGCTGATGGGCGCGCGCACTTTGGTATAGGTCAGCGACAGGCGGGCGTCATCCACGGCGGCCTTGTTGTTTTGCGCCTGCCCCTCATACTGACGCACCAGAGACTGCTGCGTATCGACCTGCTGGCGGGCAATCGAATCCTGCTTGAACAGGGTCTGATAGCGTTGCAGGTCACGTTTGGCGTTGGCCAGCAGTGCGGCATGCTGTGCCTGCGTGCCCAGCGCCTGCTGCAGCGCCACTTCGAACGAGCGCGGGTCTATCTGCACCAGCAGATCGCCTTCATTGACCTTCTGGCCTTCGGTAAAGAGGATTTTCTGAATCGGGCCGTCAACCCGGCTGCGAACGGTCACTGTATTGAATGCAGTGACCGTTCCCAGGCCGCTGACACTGACGGTCAGGGATTTTTTCATGGCAGGGACCACGCTGACCGGTGTGGCTACGGTAGCCAGGCCATTGCGCCCGCCTCTTGTGCCCTGTGCTGGCGTCTTAGCCGCCTGCCGCCCGACTTCCGATTTGTCCGCCGGCTCCTGGCTGGCGTTGCGCTGCCAATAGTAATAGCCCCCACCGGCAAGCAACAGAATGATAAGCAGGAGCAGCAGTTTACGGGACTTTCTATTAGTGCTTGAGGGAGCCGACATGGATGTGATAACGCTTCTTATTCGGAAAGCCCCTATTTTTACCTATTTACACCAACGCGGCATCTCTTTTGCGGCTACCTGTAATAAATCGCAACAGACCAGTTGTAACAGGAAGAGGCTTGGGATCACGCCCGATCGCAGCAACCGCTGCGTTCAGACATTGCAGAATGACATTTTGAACGGCGTCGGTGTTGTGATCAGTTGCGTTTTATATTGATGGTCCAATTCGGAAAACCGCACCCACACCACATATTTGTTCGCGCTGATTTCCGGATAGATCAGGCGCTCGCCCGAAACCCAGACGCGCACCATCTGATAAATTTTACCGCCGAGCATTTCCTGGAATACGCCCCCTTCCTGCGTGCCGGCGTCAATCGGACTGCCCGATTCGCGCAGCATTTTCAAAACGACGCTGACGCCGTCGAAAAGCGGCATAAAGGGTTCGACCCATTGGGTGATCGCCCGCTGACGATTGTCTTCGGCCGACAGTTGCCAGGCATGGTAGGAAGGGATATCGATCTGCGAAGTACCGCCGGGCACCGCAAACCGGTTTTTCAGGCTCATGAGCCATTCGTTTTCGCGCGCCGCCTGGCCAATACGACCCTTGCCCATCAGGGCAGCCGACACGCGATTCAAATCGGCAATGGCCGAATCGAGCGCATTCAAATCAATGTTAGGATGGTGGCGGTAGTTTTCAAGATTGGCTTTCTGCCGGTCAATATCCTGCAAAATACCCGAGCGCACTTCCGCGCGATCGCATGTGTCCATAATTTCAAACAACAGGGACAAGGCTACATGCTGATGCATGGGACTGGTACCGTTGATAAATGCAAACAATCGCTTGAACAGATATTCAAGTCGCATCAGGGATCGGATACGCTCATTGATGGGATATTCGTATAAAACCAATTGACTGACCCTTTTGTTTTTTGATATCACATTAAGCAGGTGCTGCGTGCCTGCTCACTGGTGTGATGGATTAGGCGGTGGTAGCGTCCCTGACGCAGCCATGCTGCGACGATAGACGCGCACGTTTGCCGTCCTGCTATTGTGCCTTCTGTTGCCCGATCAACTGCAGCCAGTTCTCGTGCACCTGCCGCACTCGCTCCTCGAGCATGGCAAGTGTAATACCGATACCGTTGAAAATCACATCATCGGCTGCAGCCAGCCGCTGCTGGCGTAACGTCTGGGTACTCATGATTTCCGTGACGGCCTGTACCGAAAGACCACTGCGTGCATGCACGCGCGCGATCTGTTCTGTTTCTTCACAGTCTACCACACAGATCCGGTCCATTATCGGGCGGTATCTGGCTAACGACTCAACCAGCAGCGGAATATCGTAGACCAGATAAAGCCCGGTGGCCGTCGCGGCAGCCGCCTGCATGGCCTGACCGATAAGTGGATGCAATATCTGTTCGAGCTGGCGGCGCTTGTCTGCATCCTGGAAAATCTGCTGGCGCATATAGCCGCGATCCATGGCGCCGTCCGCTTGTACTGCTCTGCTCCCGAATGCCTGGGCAATGGCAGGCATGGCCCGGCCGCCCGGTTGGGTCAGCGACCGCGCCAGTGCATCGGCATCAATCACGCTGGCGCCCCAGGCAACGAGCAATTGTGCCACGGTGGATTTACCCGAGCCGATCCCCCCTGTCAGACCTATCCTGTACAACGCCAACTCCCGTGAAAAACAAGGCCGGGCGCGTAGCGCCTGGCCTGATCATGCAATATGTGCTGCCGTTCTCTGCCTGCGGGCAATCGCAGGATACATGCACAGCAAGCGCACCCAAAGCCAAACAGGGGCCAAAAGCAATTGTCCGCAGCAGCACGCCGGTAATACATCGTATCACCAGAATGTACACCAGTCCTGCAAAACTGGCCACAAATAATACTACAGGTAATTGATTGTAAGGAAACCAGAGCGCCAGCACGGCAATCAGCTTGACGTCGCCTGCGGCCAGCCCCGGCCTGCCGCCACCGGCTTGAACGGCCATGCAAAGCAGGACGACCATCGCGGCTCCGACAAAAGCCGACAGGGCAAAACGCGGAGCCGGCATTTGCGGCAGGCCGGCAGCCAGCGCGCTCAGGCCAACGGCCAGCAGCAAAATCAGAAGGCAATCGGGCAACAAGCGCATCTGAATATCGGCCAGGGTCAGCAACGCCAACAAATAGAAGAACACTAGCCAGTGCAGCGCCTGACCATGGCTGAGCATGTACAGAAAGATTGGCACAGCGATGCCGACCACAAGCAGCCGCATGCACGCAAAGGTCCTTTTGTCTGCCACAATACCGTCTGTCACGGCAGCGCGGCCGTAGCGCCAGCGCAAAACGGCGCACAGCAGCCCATACGCAGGCCACAGGCTAAGCGCCACCAGAACGCTGAGCAGAAACTTATCCATACTGCTGCACCTGGCAACTAATATTGAAGAATGCCGCAGGATTGACAAACAGGCAAGCGGCCCAGCTCGTTGAACCGGACACCATGTTATTGCCCGCAAGCGGCTCGGTGCGAGACGCGGGCATCATCGTAACGCATGTGCCCTGTGGCGATATGTGCCAGCTCAAGGCTCAACCCCATCATTCAGGATGTGGTCAACGCTATCGGAAACCCGATGGCTTGATCCGAGCCGATGGCCTAAGCAGATATGGATATTGCCGTGGTAATATGCCGCTAGTTCAGTGCTCGTCCAGGCCTGTGGCGTCGCCTTAGCCTTACCTCGAACCGGGGCCTCGGTCCTGTTTAATAGGAAAAAAACTGTCATGTCTTGTGTTCCATTCCGTTTTGTGCCGGCACTGCTGTCGGCTTCCCTGCTGGTCATTCTGGCCGGCTGCAGCAGCCCTTCGCAACAGGCTGCCGCAACACAGGCAACCGCAAGCGATACCGCAGCAACAGAGCGTGAGGCAAGACCAATGCCTGCCTATAATGGCGGCGGGCAGATTCAGATTCCCTTTGGCACCTCGGAGCCCACACAGGCCGAACTTCGCGCCGAACGTCAGCGGCAGTCCACGACCCAGGGCCTGATCCCGGAAGGCAGAACCTATCTTGGCTCCATCCCCTGCGAAACGGCAGCGTGTACGGTGCAGCGCGTCACCCTGACACTACTGCCCGACGGACGCTGGCGCCGGATATCGCAGGCGCTGGCCCCATCGGGTTCGGCGCGGATCGACGCCGGCTGCTGGAGACCGGAACCAGGTGCTCAACCAATGATTCATCTGTTACCTGCCAGCGCCAGCGACAGCAGCGCCAGCGTAGCTTCGTTACGCATGCAAAGCCCCGCCGTGCTCTATGTACAGACGTTGGGCGCCAATGCCGTGACCAGACGCTATACGCTCAACATACAGGCCGATACGGAATCGACCAGCGCATTGCAGAACGACACCTCGTTTTTCTGCCCGGCGCGATAGTGACCGGTCCGTGAACGCCCTGCACACGTTGTGCGTTGCGCGGCACCGCTGACGGCTCAAACTTGACGATTGTCGGAAATATGTGGGTTCAGGCGGGTAAACACCTGCCGCGCAAGCTCAGTGGCGTTGCGTACATTCATTTTGCGAAAAATTCGTGCCCGGTGCGCTTCTATAGTCCGTTGCGACACGCCGAGCTCGGCAGCCGCAACCTTATTCGGCAAGCCACGTGTGACAAAAAAGAAAACCTCTTTTTCACGCGGCGTCAGGCACTGTATGAGTACATCCAGCCCCGGCATATTTTCCACTGTTCCCATCTTGATTCCTCGTATTGCTTGTGAAGAAGGGACAAATTATAGTGATCATGACGTCGGCCAAGAACTGTCAGCGTTGACAGTCTATGGTTGATATGCGAATTCCAGGTTATCAATCAAGCGGGTCGCCCCCAGTTTGGCTGCGGTCAGTACGACCAGCGGTTCGTTGGCAACAATCTCCTGCTGCGACGGCGGGTTCAAATCGTGCTGGCGACGTACCGACACATAATCCACCTCCCACCCCCGGTCAGCCAGCATTTTGCGACCGAATGCTTCCAGGGACTCTACAGAGGCATCGCCCGCCTGCAACTGGTTGCGCACCGCCTGCAGGGTCTGATACAGAACCGGCGCTTCAGCGCGTTCGCTGTCCGACAGAAAGCGATTACGCGACGACAAGGCCAGCCCGCTGTCCTCGCGTACTGTTTCATGGGCATAAATGGTGACCGGCAACTGGAATTGGCGGCACATTTTGCGCACAATCATCAATTGCTGGTAATCTTTTTTACCGAATACCGCCACCTTCGGTTGCACACAGGAAAACAGCTTGAGCACAACGGTCGATACGCCGGTAAAAAAACCCGGGCGAAACTCGCCTTCCAGAATGTTGCCCAGGCCATCAGGCGGCTGAATCTTGAAACTTTGCGGCTCCGGATACATTTCCTTGACGGCAGGCGCAAAGAGGACATAGACGTCCCGCCGCTCTTCCAGCTTGCGAATATCTTCTTCAAGGGTACGTGGATATTTGTCGAAATCCTCATTGGGCCCAAACTGCAGAGGGTTGACAAAAATGCTGGCCACAACCGGATCGCCATGCTGGCGAGCCATTTTCATCAGGGCCAGGTGACCCTCATGAAGATTTCCCATGGTAGGAACAAAAGAGGCGCGTAACTGGCCGCGCATCTGGTCTCTGAGTTCTTCAATGGTATGTACGACTTTCAATCTTGTTCCTTTGGCAGGTTAGGCCACGGCCTGGCTGCTGTACGAGAGGCGAATATAAATAGGGGCGTAAGGTTCTGCCTGCGTGATTTCCAGGAGTGTTTCGCGGGCCAGTTCCAGCATGGCCAGGAAATGAACCACCACGACTGCCGCCGGGTCACCCCCTTGCACCCGCTCAATGAACAGGTCCCGAAACTCCATGAACCGCACGTCCGACAGTCGACGCAGAATATGAGTCATGTGATCGCGCACCGACAGCTGTTCGCGCGTAATGTGATGATGCGCGTTCAGTTTGGCCCGTTTCATGATGTCCAGCCAGGCCAAACGCAGATCTTCGGCGTTCACCTCGGGCAGCGCCCGCTCGGTGCTCAGATCCATATAGACGCATGCGCGCTCAAAGTCGCGACCCAACTGCGGCAACTCATTGAGCTTGGCGGCCGCCAGTTTCATCTGCTCGTACTCCAGCAGGCGGCGAACCAGCTCAGCGCGCGGGTCTTCCACCTCTTCACCGGTATCTGATTTTTTGACCGGTAGCAGCATGCGTGACTTGATTTCAATCAACAGGGCAGCCATGAGCAGATATTCGCCGGCCAGCTCCAGATTGTGCTCACGGATTTGATCTACGTAGTTCAGATACTGGCGCGTCACTTCTGACATGGGGATATCCAGAACATTGAAGTTCTGCTTGCGGATCAGATACAGCAACAGATCCAGCGGTCCCTCGAAGGCTTCCAGAAACACCTCAAGCGCATCTGGCGGTATGTACAGATCCTGCGGAATATTAAATAGCGGCTCGCCGTACAGGCGCGCCAAGGCAACCGAATCAATGGTGTCGGGCGTGGAATCCACTTCAGGAGAGACCAGCGCATTGAGCTGATCGGCAGGCACCGTCATTCGGCTGTTCAGCTATTGTTCGAATATACGTAGGGTTTCAGGGGCACTTTGGCCTTCTTAAACCCATCAAGCAGGTCGGCATCCAGTGTTTTATCCCACAGGAGTCCGCGACCCTGCCGCTGCCGCTCTTCAGTACCAGGATGTTCGTCCTTATACTGTTTGATAAACTTGGTGATATCGGATTCGAAATTTTCTGCCATGATTTTGTAACCGTTGGTGTAAATAGCCGTAAACGGCTGCTTGGTGCCGCCATTTTACACCGGAATCCAGACAGGCATCCCGGTGGGCCCCTTAGTGCAGAATCTGGTCCAGGAAATGGCGGGTGCGTTCGTGCTGCGGATGATCAAAAAACGCATCCGGCGTGTTCTGCTCCACAATGCTGCCCTGGTCCATGAACACCACACGATCGGCCACCTTGCGCGCAAAGCCCATCTCATGCGTGACGCATAGCATGGTCACGCCCGACTCCTCGGCAAGATTGACCATGACATCCAGCACCTCCTTAACCATTTCCGGGTCCAGCGCAGAGGTCGGCTCATCAAACAGCAGCACCTTGGGGTTCATGCACAGCGAACGGGCGATGGCAACCCGCTGCTGCTGCCCTCCGGAGAGCTGGCCGGGAAACTTGTCGGCCTGATCCGGTATGCGCACGCGTTCAAGGTACTGCATGGCGCTGTCCCGGGCCTGTTGCTGCGACTGCTTCAGCACCCATATGGGCCCCAGCGTCAGGTTTTCGAGTACGGTCAGATGCGGAAACAGATTAAAGTGCTGAAACACCATTCCCACGTTTTTGCGCACCTGTTCGATTTTTTTCAGATTGTCGGTCAGCTCTGTGCCGTCAACAATGATCTTGCCTTCCTGATGGGATTCCAGCGCATTGATGCAGCGGATCAGCGTCGATTTTCCGGAGCCCGACGGGCCACAGATCACGATGCGCTCGCCTGTGGCAACGTCCAGATTGATGTCGCGCAGGACATGGAACTGGCCATACCACTTGTTGACGTTTTCCATAAGGATGATAGTTTCTGACACAGATAAACTCCAGGGTCTGGCGGCTAACGCGAATATCCCGTATCCAGCTGTGTTTCAAGCCGTTTTGAATAGCGGGACATGGCAAAGCAAAACACGAAATAAATCAGGGAAATGAATAAATAGGCTTCAATACTGAACCCCCGCCACACCGGGTCTGATAGCGAAGCCTTGGCCGACAGCGTCAGATCGTAAATACCGATAACGACCACCAGCGACGTATCCTTGAACAGGGCAATGAAGATGCTCACCAGTGGCGGGATCACTATCCTGAGCGCCTGTGGCAACACAATTTTGCGCATGGTCTGCCAATAGTTCAATCCGATAGACTGGGCGCCTTCAATCTGCCCCCGGGGGATCGCCTGCAGCCCGCCGCGCACAGTCTCTGCCACATAGGCAGAGGCAAACATGATGATGGCGATCTGTGCACGCAACAGTTTGTCAAAAGACATCCCTTCGGGCAGAAACAGCGGCAACATGACAGACGACATAAACAGCAGGCTGATCAGCGGCACACCGCGGATAATTTCAATATACACGACGCACAGCGCCTTGATGACCGGCATATCCGAGCGACGCCCCAGCGCCAGCACCACACCGATGGGAAAGGCAAACGCAATGCCGAAGGTCGACAGGATCAGCGTGAGCGGCAGGCCGCCCCAGCGGGTATTCTCTACATAAGTGAGGCCCGCAAAGCCGCCCCACATCAGGCAGGCAACCATCGTCAGCCCGGCTGCCCAGATGGCAAACAGCCGCATATTCCAGAAGCGTCGCATCGCGCTGCACACAATGACCGCAAGCAGCACCAGCGTGGCCAGCAAGGGACGCCATTGCTCATCGTAAGGATAGGTGCCGAACAGAATAAGCCGATATTTTTCCCGAATAAAGGCCCAGCAGGCCCCGCCAGGCCCGGCGCGACATTCCTGGGCATTGCTGGCGGTGAAATTGGCTTTGAGCAGGGCCCACTCCACAAGAGGCGGCAGCCCCATCAGCAACAGCCACGCGATGAGCATGGTAATCAGGATATTGAGCGGTGAAGAAAACAGGCGCGCCCGCAGCCAGCCGGCAATGCCGCTTTTTCCCTTGGGCGGCGGCAATGCCGCTGCAACACCCGGCTCCCGGTTCGTGATATTCATGGCTATCGCTCCACCAGCGCAATGCGCCGGTTATACCAGTTCATGAACAGGGAAATGGACAGGCTGACGGTCAGATACGCTGCCATGACAATGAGAATGCCCTCTATGGCCTGCCCCGTCTGGTTCAGCGTTGTGTTGATGATTGACACAATATCCGGATAGCCGATCGCCACCGCCAGCGAACTGTTTTTCATCAGGTTCAGATAAGTGCTGGTCAGCGGCGGAATCATGATCCGCAGCGCCTGCGGCAACACCACCAGCCGCAGCGCGCGACGACGGCTCAGGCCCACGGATCCGGCCGCTTCCCACTGGCCGCCTGGCACGGCCTGTATCCCCGAACGCACAATTTCCGCGACAAAGGCCGAGGTGTAGATAACCAGCCCGCTTAGCAGCGCCGTCAGTTCCGGGGAAATACTGGCGCCTCCGGCAAAATTGAAGCCCTTGAGTTCTGGAATGCTGAAGGCCAGTTGCCCGCCGCCGAAAAAAAATCCAGCCACCGGCAACAGGATAAAAAGCGCAAGGCCGATCGGCCACAGCGCCGTTTGTGTGCCGGTTCGGATTTGCCTGCGGCGCAAATACCGACCTGCCGCAAGGGTGATCAATAGCGCTCCCACAACACCGGCTACAATCCATGTCAGGCTCTCGCCTTGCGCAAAGGGGAATCGCAGGCCCCGGTTCGACAGAAACACACCTGGCATCGGGTGCATGGCCTGGCGCGGACCGGGCAAGGTTTCCACAATCAGCGCGTACCAGAAAAAAAGCTGAATCAACAGCGGAATATTGCGCAGCACCTCGACATATACCGCAGCCAGTTTTGCGATCAGCCAGTTTTTTGACAATCGGGCCACCCCGACCACAACGCCCAGCAGCGTGGCCAGCACGATGCCGGCAAGGGAAACATAAAGGGTATTGAGCAGACCCACCAGAATGGCGCGCCGATACGTATCGGTCGGCGAATAATCAATAAGCGACTCGCCGATGGCAAACCCGGCCTCGCGCCCCAGGAAATCGAAGCCGCTGCGGATATTGCGCACTTGCAGATTATGCATGGTATTGGAAACCAGATACCAGACGCCGGCGGCCACCAGCCCGAGCACGATTATCTGATAGACGATCGAGCGAAACGTTGGATCACTCCAGGAAAAGGCCAGGCCTTTGGATTTGTTTTTCTTCATGCGTTACAGTGTCAGGCGGGGCCGGCATTAGCCGGCTCCGGGTCCTGCGATCAGGTGCGAATCAAAGGTCGAAACCACATCGTACCTGTTTTTGGCGCTCAGCGAACCGGCATGGCGTAAAGAATGCCGCCATTGTGCCAGGTGTTGTTCAAGCCGCGTTCCAGTTTAAGCGCGCTGTCGGCTCCCACATTGCGGGCAAAGCTCTCGCCATAATTGCCCACCGTTTTAATGATGTTGTAGGCCCATTTTCATCGACGCCAAGATTTTTGCCCATGCCAGGACTGACGCCCAAAATACGCTGGATATTGGGATTAGGCGATTTGGTCATTTCATCCACGTTCTTGGACGTAATGCCGTACTCTTCGGCTTCGATCATGGCATTGAGGGTCCAGCGGATCACGTTGAACCACTGCTCATCGCCCTGCCGCACCATCGGCCCCAGCGGTTCCTTGGAGAAATTCTCGGGCAGGATCTCGTATTCGTCGGGCTTTTCCATCGTGGTTCGCACCGAGGCCAGGCCGGATTTGTCGGTCGTCAGCGCATCGCAGCGGCCCGAGGCGAAGGTACGAATCACTTCGTCGAACTTGTCGATGACAACGGGCTTGAACTCCAGCTTATTGCTGCGGAACCAGTCGGTCAGGTTCAGCTCGGTGGTCGTACCCGGTTGAACACAAATGGTCGCGCCGTTCAGTTCCTTGGCGCTTTTGACACCCAGGTCCTTTTTCACCATGACGCCCTGGCTGTCATAAAAATTGACGCCAACCCCCATCAGGCCCAGCGTCGTATCGCGGGTCAGGGTTTGCGTGGTGTTACGCGTAAGCACGTCAATCTCCCCCGATTGCAGTGCCGTAAAGCGCTGCTGGGTACTGAGGGGCGTGAGTTTTATTTTACTGGCGTCGTTGAACATGGTGATCGCGATCGCCTTGCACAAGTCGACATCCAGCCCCGATGCCTCGCCCTTGCTGTCAATGATGGAGAAGCCCGGGATACCGGTACTGATACCACACTGAACAAAGCCCTTGGCCTTGACGGCATCGAATGTTTTACCGGCCTGGGCCGGCGTCGCGATTACCGTAAAAGCGCCTGCGGCCAGCAATGCCGCTGTCCTGATCATTTTCATATTCATCCCCTGGTTAAGAAACCGTCCCCCGTTGATCAATCCGCCGTGTACATGATGGGAAACTGCTGCTGTCGATTTTTTGTTTAGCGGTTTTCTCTTGCGGTATCCTAGAGTATCCATTCACGCATTGACAATCGTAAATACCCTAATACATCTGCAATTACTCTAAAATGCGCATTAACAGAACCGAATTTTGAATAACCGGATCCACATGATTCAATTTCAGCATGTCTTCAAATCTTACGGGCAGGGCGCCAATATCCTGGCTGATATCAACTTCAGTATTGCACCGGGTGAATTCGTTTTCGTCTCCGGCCCATCCGGGGCGGGCAAATCCACGCTGCTCAAGCTGATCGGCGGACTGGAAGCGCCAACGCGCGGCTCCATTATCGTCAAGGGCCAGCGCATGGACCAGATCGGTAACCGCGCAAGGCCCTATCTGCGCCGCGCCGTTGGCGTCATCCTGCAAAACATGCACCTGCTGTATGACAGGACTGCTTTCGAAAATGTCATGCTGCCGCTGGCCGTTATTGGCCTGAACTCGGACAAGGCAGCCGCACGTGCCCGGGCGGCAATTGAAAAGGTGGGGCTGTCCGGCAAGGAAAAACTCAACCCAATCGCGCTTTCAGGCGGCGAACAGCAGCGCCTGGCCATTGCCCGCGCCATCGTCAACAAGCCCGCCATTCTGATCGCCGACGAACCAACGGCCAACCTGGATCAGGCCAGCGCACAGAAAATTCTGGAAGTCTTCCGTGACTTCAATCGTGTCGGCGTGACCACGCTTATCGCTTCACATGACCTGGAACTGCTGCGTCGGCACGCCAACCGCACCCTGCTGATCGAACCGGGCCGTTTCAAGGATCTGGGAACACACGCATGAAAACCTGGATAAGACATCATTTTTACGCTATGCGTATCGCCATCCGGCGACTGCTGGCCACGCCATTTTCATCACTGACCAATATTGCCGTCATTGCACTTGTGCTGGCGCTACCGCTGCTGGCCAGTTCCATTCTAGTATCCATGGAGCCGGTTGCGCGCAATGTCTCAGTTAATCCGGCCATCACCCTGTTCATGAAAGCGCAGGTGCCGCTGGCAGAAACGCGCGAGCTGGGCGAGCAGTTGCAACAGGAAAACCAGGCCTATATAGAAAAACTGGAAGTGATCGACAAAAACGACGCGCTGGCAGGATTGCGGGCGTCCGAATCCTGGTCCAACGCGCTGAAAGTGCTGCCACGCAATCCTCTGCCCAATTCGATTGTCGTGACGATCAAAGCGACCGGCGATCAGGCCAGCAAGGCCCAGGAACTGGCGCAGACATGGAGCAGCCTGGACAATGTAGACACGGTGCAGTTCGACAGCGCCTGGGTTCAGAAGCTGGACGCCATTCTTTCCTTTACCCGCGGCGTCCTGCTGCTGCTGGCCATCGGCGTTGCCGTGGTGGTGGTCGGTACGGTATTTAACACCGTGCGCATGCAGGCCCTGGTGCAACGGGAAGAAATCGCCGTCGCGCGTCTGGTAGGCGCTACCGAGTCATTCGTGCGGCGTCCGTTTCTATATCTGGGCGCCCTGACCGGCATGATTGCCGGCGTATTGTCGCTTTTGCTTACCACGTTCGGCCTGGCTTCGCTCAACGGCGCCATCGCCCGGCTCTCGCAGAGCTATGGCACCGATTTCGTCATCCGGCTACCCGATGTCACCTGGCTGGGCACCGCCATTGTGCTGGTGATGATTGTCGCTGCGCTGGCGGCCCAATGGTCCATGACCCGGCATTCGCGTTTCTGATCCATGTCGTTTGCCGGTACCGTCATCGAGTGGCAGCGTGAACGCGGCAGGCACGACCTGCCGTGGCAGGGCAGCCGCGATCCCTATCGCGTCTGGCTCTCGGAGATCATGCTGCAGCAAACGCAAGTAGCTACGGTTATTCCATACTACGCCCGCTTCCTGTCCCGATTTCCCACACTCGATGCGCTGGCCCAGGCCAGCCAGGAAGAGGTCATGCCCTATTGGGCGGGGCTGGGCTACTATGCCAGGGCGCGCAATCTGCACCGCTGCGCCAGGGTCGTCATGAATGATTGGAACGGATCTTTCCCGGAAAATGCCCAGGATATTACCAAGCTGCCGGGCATTGGGCCGTCTACGGCCAACGCCATTGCCGCCTTCTGCTACAACGCACGCCAGCCTATCCTGGATGGCAATGTCAAGCGTGTTTTTTGCCGCTATTATGGCATCGAGGGCGATACGCAAAAGAAAGCAACCGAAAGCATCCTGTGGGAACGTGCCTGGCAGCATCTTGAGGCCGCCCCGGACGATGTAGATATGGCGGCTTACACGCAAGGGCTGATGGATTTGGGTGCGACCTTGTGTACACGCAGCAGGCCCGCCTGTGATCGTTGTCCGCTGGCTGTCCATTGTGTGGCCAGGCGCGAAGGCCGGCAGGCGCAGCTACCCACGGCACGCCAGCGCAAGGTGATCCCGCAACGCCACGTGTGTGTATTGATTCTGGAACACAAGGATCAGATCCTGATGTATCGTCGTGCAGACAAAGGCATATGGGGCGGATTGCTGACGCTGCCCGAATTTGTCGACCGCCAGGCCTGTGCCGCCTATCTGCAGCAGGCGCTCGGCGAGCACGCGTTGCCCGTGCCGCTGGCGGCATTCGAACATGTATTCACCCATTTTCGCCTGCATATCGAACCGGCGCTGCTGCACGCATCTGCCCTGCCCGCCGCGCTGCCGCCCGTCGGCGACGATGCCGACCAGCCCAGCCGCTGGCAGTGGGTAGCCCTGGACGCGCTACCGGATACGGCGCTGCCCGCGCCCTTGCGCAAACTGCTGACGGGCTATTTTGATAAGGACAGCAACCGCGCAACCGACACACCCGGCCTGTTCTGACCCGGCTACAGGTCGCTTGCAGCGTACCAGCGGTGGTTATTCCTCGGCCCGCGCCGACTTGCGGCTGGGGACGTAATTGGAAATGCTCATCAACAGACCGCAGGCAAAACCCAGCGTGACCAGCGCCGTACCGCCGTAACTCATGAACGGCAACGGTACGCCCACCACCGGCAGTATGCCCATGACCATGCCCATGTTCACGAACACATACATGAACAGCATCATGGTCATGGCGCCAGCCAGCAAACGGCCGAACTGGGTGCGCGCCCGGATCGTGATCAGAAAACCGCGCAGCAGCAACAACGTATACAACAGCAACAGCGTCACGCCGCCGTACAGCCCGAACTCTTCGGCAAAGACCGCAAAGATGAAATCGGTGGTCCGCTCAGGGATAAAATCAAGATGCGTCTGGGTGCCCAGCATATATCCCTTGCCATATAAGCCGCCCGAACCAATCGCAATCATGCCCTGGATCGTATGAAAGCCCTTACCCAGT
>NZ_JBQEAU010000089.1:0-19607 GCF_052108595.1 Advenella sp. | reverse complement strand
GGAAGATATTGGCTTGCCCTTGTTCGAGCGCCATGCGCGTGGCCTGATTCCGACGCCCTATGGAGAGATGCTGATTGCTCACGCCAGGCAAATCGACATTCAGCTGGATCGTGCCAGCAGTGATATGGAAATGCTGCGTGAAGGCGGTAGCGGACGGGTCATGATCGGCGCAAGCGGTGTTGCCGCGTCTGACACTGTCCCGCTGGCCATCATGCGTCTGCTGACACATATGCCAAAGGCCCGGGTGAATCTTGTTGAAGGAACCACTGACCGGTTGATTTCTCAGCTGGAGCAGGGGGCGCTGGATATTGTGTTGGGTCGAGCCGATACGGATCTGGGCAGCCCGAATCTGGAGACCGAGAACCTGTTCTTTGACGGTATTCACTTCGTCGTACGTCCAGGGCACCCGCTTTTGCAAGTCAGCAGCCTGCGCTGGTCGGATTTGCATGCTTATCGCTGGTTAGTCTGGCCAAAAGGCACGCCGGTGCGCAATGCGCTGGATGTTGCACTGGCAGCGGCAGGGCAGAACCTGGCGCAGGATACGATAGAGACCAATTCCGTTACAGCCAATCTCATGTTCCTGAACAATAGCGACATGATAGGCGTGGCCTCGGTTCGAGCCTCCCTGCGTCTGGCGCAAATGAATGTACTCAGGATCCTGCCAATGCGCTTGTCCGGATCAGGGGCAGTCGCCATGTACTGGAGCAAGGAAGCGTTCATGTCGCATGCCTTGCGCCTGGCCATGAACTGCTTGCGAGAAGTCGCGCATGAATATGATAGTGCATCAGAGGTGTAGCCTCCAGTTTTCAATGGTGTCCAATCTTGCTGCCACTGTATAAGCGCGTCGCCCGTTGCGTGGATCTGCTCCGCATCGGTCATGACTGGAGCATGGACCAAGTGGCGATGTCCATCTTGGTTTCATGGCTCCAGCAGGCATCCGTCCGCGCGCAAGGTCTGCTGCAGATGTACTGGATCGAACGATTGCAACGGTGTCGTGCCTGCCATTGCGGCGGCGGTGCCGGCCGCCTGACCCATAACGAAGCATGCGCCGCTGGCCCTGGCTGCAGACTGCCCCTCGTGAGTCATTGAGGCACAGCGTCCCGCAATCAGCAGATTTTGCACCTGGACCGGCACCAGCATCCGCCACGGCAGATCGTTGTATGCCCGGTCTGGATCCGATGGGAATCCCCATGAAATACCGCCGGATTGATGCAATTCCATGGGCCAGGCGTTCATGCCGATCCTGTCGTCAAAGCGGGCAGAATTGAGGATGTCGTCACCCGTCAACGCATAACATCCCTGAATGCGACGAGTCTCACGAATGCCGATTTGTGGCGCGATTTCGACGATACGCGCTTCAGAGAAACCCGGAATCTGTTCGCGAAGAAATTGAAAGTATTCAAGAACCTGGCGTCTGCCTTCTACCTCTCCGGCGCTCAGCTCATTGGCATCCACTGCGTTCAAGGCGCGACCATCGGCGTTGGCAATTTGAGTGACATTGGCTCGCCATTCGGAAGAATGGATTTGCGGTCGTAGGATGGCGCCATCTCGCGGGAAGCGATACCGTCCCGGGTGTTCCCTTTGTGCACGTTCCATAAAGTCGTTGATGGCCTTGAACTCACCCACTGCAGGCAGTGCTTGTGAGGCGTCCACGTGACCGACACGAAACATCGTCGTCGGAAAGAGTCCGCTGCCGTGTCCGTCACCTATTTCATGGGGGACACCGGCAAATACTGCCACGTCTGCGTCGCCTGAGCAGTCAACGAAAACGTTGGCCCGGATCGCCTGTCTGCCTGATTTGGTCTCGACCACGAGGGCGTTGATGCGGGTGTCGTCCATAAGCACTGCGCAGGCACTGGCGTGAAATAATAAGTTCACGCCTGAAGCCAGCATCCATTGGTCGGCCGCGCATTTGTATATGGACGTATCGTACGAGCGAACCCTGATGCGTCCTTGCATTCCATCCTGAGGCCGGTTCAGGCCGCCCAGCGCTTCAAGGCGCGACAGCAGATCATCTACTGCACCGCGTACCAGCTGCTGCATTTGACCGTTGTGGCGACCGTAGAGGCCTGCGAAGTTGGTTACGCCGCCGGCGGTGCCCATGCCTCCGAGAAAGCCATAGGACTCCACCAGTAGCGTTTGGGCGCCATGGCGTGCGGCGCTGGCTGCAGCGGCAAGTCCAGCAGGACCACCGCCGATGACAACGACGTCATACTCGCCAAAAACCGGCAGATTTCGTGATGGCTCTAACAAGGTCGATGGTAAGGTTGTCATGGATGCTGTCCTTGTCAAAGTGTTAATTAAGTTTGATATTGTTTTGTTCGACTACCTGTTTCCAGCGTGCTAAATCTGCTTGCAGCAGCTTGCCGAAATCGGCTTGCGAGTTACCCACCGGGTCCATGTACTGGGTGCGAAGTCTGCTTTGGACCGCCGGTTCGGCCAGAATCTGAACCAGGTTCTCATGCAAGGCATTGACAATGGAAGCGGGGGTTTTGGCCGGCACAATGAAGCCGATCCAGGCGTCTCCCTTTATGTTCGGCAGACCGCTTTCGGCCAACGTGGGTATGTCGGGAAGCGAAGGAGATCTGGCAGGCGAGGCAACCGCCAATGCGCGCAGCTTGCCTGCTTTAACATGGGGCATTACAGCTGCTGCGGGCAGCAACGCCATGTCGACATCACCCGACAGAACAGCAGTGACCGCCGCACCCGATCCCCGGTAGGGCACATGTACGGCATCTCCGCCCGTTTTGGCCACCAGGGCCGCCATTGCCAGATGCGAAATGGACCCCGCGCCGATAGACGCGAAACTGAGTTTCGAGTTGGCTTTCATCAAAGCGGCCAACTGCTTGGTATCGGTCGTGGCCAGTTTGGATCCGACCACCAGCACCGAGGGTTGCGACACGGCCACGGTGACCAATTCGATGTCCCTGGCTACGTCATACGGCATGTTCCTGAACAAAAGGGCATTGACGCCCAGCGCTCCAGCAATGCTCACCCCGATCGTTTGCCCATCGGCGTCTGCTTTGGCAACGACGTTGGTCCCGATATTGCCTGCTGCACCGCTCTTGTTCTCCACTACGAAGGGTTGGTGTAGTCTTGCCGCCAGGCGTTCACCGATAAGGCGAGCGGTAAAGTCAGGGGTAGAGCCGGCATCAAAAGGGACGACGATACTTACGGGCCCGGCAGGCCAATTGTTTGCAAGGGCGCCTGTGCCGGTGATCGTGAGCGTGGCAAGAAAAAAAAGTCGAAACGCGATCGATTTCATGTGATGTCTCCTGGAATGTGCGGGTTGTGCCAGTTATGTCTGGTTCTTGTGTGCATTTTAGGGACCGGGTATCATTGCGTCGATCGAGGACAGGTAATACACGCTAGCAGGAAATTAAATAATGGACATGAAGCTACTAGCCGTTTTTGATGAAATATACAAGACTCGCAGCGTCAGTCGGGCCGGCGAAAATCTCGGCATTCCGCAAACGTCGGTCAGCCTGGCGCTCGCGCGGTTGCGGCGTCGTTTCAATGATCAGTTGTTCGTACGTACTGGGAATGGGATGATGCCAACCCCAAGGGCCGCTATGCTCGTACCACAATTGCGTCAGGCTTTGCAATTGCTGCAGCTGGCCACTGAGCAACAGGCTGAATTCGATCCGGCATCGTCGTTCAGGACGTTCAGAATATCCATGACGGACATCAGTCATCTTGAATTTATGCCGGCAATGATGAATAAGGTGGCCAGGGTGGCGCCCAATGTCCAGATTGAAGTTCTGCGTATCAAGGCTGATACAGGAAAACTACTGGAATCGGGGGATGCAGATCTTGCCATAGGTTATATGCCCGAGCTTGAGGCGGGTTTCTACCAACAGAAGTTGTTCAAAGATGGATTTGCCTGCGTGGTGCGACGCGACCATCCGCGTATTGAGACCAAACTGACCCAAAGCAGGTTCAAAAGTGAACGGCATGTTGTTCTGATAGCGCCAGGTACCGGAAACGAGATTGTTGAACGGGAACTGAAACGTCAAGGAACACAGCGTAAAGTTGCCCTGTCGTTACCTACCCTTCCGGGTGTCGGCAATTTGCTGGCCAATACCGATCTGATGGCCACGCTCCCCGGGCGGGTCGCCAAAATACTGGTCAAAATTGCGCATGTCAAGGCGCTCGCTCCTCCCTATAGGTTTCCGGACTTTTCCATCAAGCAACACTGGCACGAGCGCTATCACCAGGACCCGGGGAACCGCTGGCTTCGCTCTACGCTAGCCGAGTTGTTTCTGGAAATTTGATCAGGTTCCTTCAAAATCTTCACGCTAGCGCTTCACAATTGCGGGCAGCCACAAAATAGACGCGGCCGGCCGGCTTACTGCGGGACCTGGTTCAGCAACTGTAATTGCCAATACCAGCGGGCGCCGGCTGCAGTGAAAGCCCTAATCGCCGCGATAACGCATCCAGGCTTGTTCCGGGAGTCAGTTCCAGCACGGTGGGAACAGCACCTGAAAGCTCAAAGACAGCAAGATCGGTGTAAAGACGTTTTACAACGCGCGCGCCTGTCAATGGCAGCGTGCATTGCTCAACGAGCCGCGCTTGCTGGTTCTTTCCAAAAAGATTCATCATGACAAATACACTGCGCGCGCCCACGACAAGATCCATTGCCCCACCAGGGGAAGGCAAATTTGCGTCTGCGCCAGTGGACCAGTTTGCCAGATCCCCCGAAGCGGATACCTCAAACGCGCCGAGTATAGTGATGTCCAGGTGCCCGCCCCGCACCAGAGCAAATGAATCCACATGATCCACAAAATGGCCGCCGCAGACCAGACTGACTGTCTTGCGTCCTGCATTGATCAGATCAAAGTCCTGCAGGCTGCCATCAACAATCGGACCTGATCCGACAATGCCGTTTTCCGTATGGACGATGATCTCGTCCTGAGCCGCAAAATAGTTTCCCACCAGTTCAGGCATCCCAATACCGAGATTGACCACCGCGCCGGGGAAAACATCCTGTGCGACGCGTCTTGCCATATGTTCTCGAGAAACAGGTTGCCACTCGCTCATTTTGTTACCTTTTTAAGATTGATTACTCTTTGAACAAAAACGCCCGATGTCACAATGGTTTCAGGGTCCATCATGCCCAAGGGAACCACATCGTCTACTTCTACGATGGTGGTTTTTGCTGCCATGCACATGACCGGGCCAAAGTTGCGTGCGGTCATGCGGTATTGAAGGTTGCCCCACCGGTCGGCATGACGTGCCTTGACCAAAGAAAAATCGCCAGTTAACGCGTGTTCAAAAATGTAGCCGCGGCCCCCGATCACACGGGCCTCCTTGCCGCGTGCCAAATCAGTGCCGAAGCCAGCCGGTGTAAATATTCCACCAAGGCCTGAGCCGCCCGCACGAAGCCGTTCAGCGAGCGTGCCTTGTGGCACGCACTCCAGCTCAACTTTTCCCTCACGATACAGGCCTTCGAACACGTGGGATTCCCAGGAGCGGGGGAATGAACATATCATTTTTCTGACACGGCCCGCGTCCAGGAGCCTGGCCACGCCCAGCAAGGCATTGCCGGCATTGTTGTGGACCAGTGTGAGATCTTTCGCGCCATGCTCGAGCAATGCGCTGATGAGCACGTCCGGTACGCCTGCGCCACTGAATCCACCCACCAGGATCGTCGCCCCATCGGGAATGTCATTGACCGCGTCAATCGCGCTGTCGCATAGTTTGTTAGTCACGGTCCGCTCCCATGTCGCTGGATCGCTCACACCCGTTCCAGCACGATTGCAATACCTTGTCCTACGCCGATGCACATGGTGCACAGTGCATAGCGTCCGCCGGTCCGGTGCAGTTGGTTGACAGCTGTCATTGCCAATCTGGCGCCGGACGCGCCTAGCGGATGGCCCAGGGCAATAGCGCCTCCGTTTGGGTTGATATGTGCTGCATCATCAGCCAGGCCGAGATCGCGTGTCACGGCCAGCGCCTGCGCGGCAAATGCCTCATTGAGTTCGATCACGTCCATATCGTGGATATGCAGACCGGTCAGGGCAAGCACCTTGCGCACGGCAGGCGCAGGACCAAAGCCCATGATTCTGGGTTCTACACCTGCGAAAGCCATGCCAACGACACGGGCTTTGGGCTCAAGGCCATATTTTTTTGCTGCATCGCCAGTGGCAAGCAGCACGGCGCATGCGCCGTCATTGACGCCGGATGCATTTCCGGCGGTGATGGTGCCATCGCTCCTGACAATCGGCTTGAGTTGTGCCAGTTTTTCCAAACTTGTTTGCCGCGGGTGTTCATCGCGAGCGACAATGGTCTGTTCAGATTTTTTGTTGGCAATGGTAACGGGCATAATCTCGTCGTCGAACAGGCCGGCGGCGATCGCTTGCGTTGCGCGCTGTTGACTGCGATAGGCAAACGCGTCCTGATCCTGACGCGAGATGCCAAATTGCGTTGCGACGTTTTCGGCAGTTTCAGGCATCGAGTCGACGCCAAAGTTCTGTTTCATCAGCGGATTGACGAATCGCCAGCCCAATGTGGTGTCGAACATTTGTTGCTGACGGGAAAAGGGGGTAGACGCCTTGCCAACGACATATGGTGAACGCGACATGCTCTCGACGCCACCGGCAATCATCATTTGTGCGTCACCGCTTTTGATCGCGCGCGCCGCAGTGCCGATGGCGTCCAGGCCGGAGGCGCATAAGCGATTCAGTGTAGAGGCAGGCACCTGAACCGGAAGACCTGCCAATAATGTGGCCATGCGGGCGACATTGCGATTGTCTTC
Source organism: Advenella sp. (assembly GCF_052108595.1). Classification (NCBI taxonomy): domain Bacteria; kingdom Pseudomonadati; phylum Pseudomonadota; class Betaproteobacteria; order Burkholderiales; family Alcaligenaceae; genus Advenella; species Advenella sp. The sequence continues at coordinate 12,850 of NZ_JBQEAU010000089.1, read as the reverse complement.
GCCGGCCTGATTGGCGCATCCGAAGATGACATCGTCGATTGCCGACCAATCTACCTTCTCATTTTTCTTCATCAGGGCCGAAATGGGCATTGCCGCCAGGTCATCGGTGCGGATCGTGGACAGCGCACCCCCATAGCGTCCAAAGGGCGTACGAATAGCGTCGCAAATAAAGGCGTCTTGCATCAGATTGTTCATGGATACTCTCTTTACTATAATTTGATTTTCACAATAGTCATATCACGCGTGATTTACGCAATTGAGCCAGCTCACCATCATCGACGTTCAACAGCTGTTGCAATATCTCATCTGTATGTTGCCCGACGACAGGAGGAGGCAGGTCGTATGTTGGCGGCGTACTTGTCAATCGCAGCGGGGAAGCCGCTGCACTGATACGGGCGCCGTCTTCGCGTTCCAGATCGACTTTTAACTTGCGATGGATGACCTGCTCGTTCTGAAATACCTGCTCATAGTTATTGATGGGGCCGCAAGGAACACCATTTTTTTCCAGCACTTCCAGCCAGTCGGCAGAGCTGCGGGTTTGCATGGTTTGATTCAGATTGGCGTCAAGGCGTTCCCGATTGACGATGCGGCCTGTGACCTTGGTGAAATCCTCATCGCTGGCAAGATCATGACGGTCGATGACCGAGCAGTAGCGTTGCCACTGCTCGTCATTGCCGATAGCGATGATGATGTGCCCGTCTAGCGTGGGGTAAACGCCATAGGGAACCAGGCTCATGTGGGCATTCCCCATTCTGGCAGGCACGTTGCCGCTGGAAAAATAGCCCGTAATCTGGTTGCTGCCCAGGGCCACAATGCAATCGAGCAACGACATATCGATATATTGACCCTTACCCGATTTATTCCGGTGATTGATTGCCGCCAGCACCGCGATAGTGGAATACATGCCGGTCATGATATCGGCCAGGGCGATTCCCACCTTCTGAGGGCCCCCACCGGGAAGGCTGTCTTTTTCACCGGTGATGCTCATCATTCCCCCCATTCCCTGGAATACGAAATCGTAACCGGGGCGATGTGAATAGGGGCCGTCCTGACCAAAGCCTGTTATAGAGCAATAGATGATTTGGGGGTTTTCCTTACGTATGGATTCGTAATCGAGCCCATATTTTTTTAAATTCCCGACTTTGAAATTTTCTATAAACACATCGCTTATTCTGGCCAGCCGTTTAATCAGCGCCTGACCTTGCTCCGTGGTGATATCAATTGTCACCGAGCGCTTTCCCCGGTTGGCAGCAGAATAGTATGAAGAGTCTGCAGGCAGATCCTTTTGCTGACCGGGTAACCAGGGAGGGCCCCAGGCTCGGGTATCGTCGCCGTTTCCAGGTCGTTCGACCTTGATTATCTCGGCGCCCAGGTCAGCCAGATTCTGTGTACACCAAGGCCCGGCAAGGATACGCGTCAGATCGAGCACTCGGATATTCGATAGCGCCTTATCGTCGCTGCCTTGTCCAGACTGATTAAAGATATTCTCCAACATGGTGTTTTATCCTGTTAATACTGACTATTCTGTTATTTCGGAAGCGTGATATTGGCCTGCTGGATGACTTCAGACCATTTATCGATCTCCTTATTTACATAAGCATCGAATTGCGGCTGAGACAGGTCTCCGGGTGTTGCGCCCAGTGCGGCAAATTTCTTTTTGATGTCTGCTGATTGAAGGGCATCTCTGACATCGCTTGAGATTTGCTTCAGCACAGCACCGGGAATGTCTTTTGGTCCGTATAAGCCGAATATTGAGATGGCCTCGAAGTCTTTCACGCCAGCCTCGGCAATCGTGGGGGTGTCTTCAAGTTGAGGGACCCTCTCTTTAGAGGTCACGCCAAGAGCACGCAAGGACCCGGACTGGATATGCGCCAGAACACCCGGCACCGAATCGAACATCACCGGTATCTGGCCGGCCAGCAAATCATTCAGGGATGGAGCTGCGCCGCGGTACGGGATATGGGTTAATTTAACCCCCGCCATGTGCGCAAAGAGCTCACCGGATAGATGGTTGGCGCCACCGATCCCGGCGGAACCAAAATTGATCGTCCCAGGCTTTTCTTTGGCCATCTTAATCAGGTCTTGTACGTTTTTCGCCTCGAAATTTTTATTAACGACTAGAACGTTGGGCACTGACGCTACCAAGGCTATATTGCTGAATGCAGCCTTAGTGTCATAAGCAATTGTTTCCTTGAGCAAAGTGGGGTTAATGATATGGTGCGTCGCAGTCACCAGTAATCGATATCCATTTGGGGTGCTACGGGCAACATCCGCAGATCCAATCGTGCCGCTGGCGCCACTTTTGTTTTCAATGACGACGGGCTGACCCCATTTTTCGGACAACGCCTTGCCCAAGTGCCTGGCAAGCACGTCGGTGGTGCCGCCGGCCGGAAACGGAACAACGATGGTCACCGCTTTATCGGGATAGCTGGCTGCCACTGCGGGGGTGCATGCTAACGCAGCAAGTACCCCGGTAACTACGCGAATTATATGTTTCATGACTTGTCTCCAGAATAAGAATAGGGCCGTCGGTGTAGACGGCACAGGTTTTACACTTCTAGGCGTCAGAAAATTCCACCATGGCTTCTCCTTCAGCCACGAGCGTATTTTGCTGGTTCGTTACTGCAACTGAAACAACAACCCAGTGGGCTTTTTCTGTTTTCTTGACGATTTTGACAACCCCATTGGGGGTTATCGTGTCACCAGGCTTGACTGGAGACTTCCAGCGGGTTTCCAAACGTCGGTGAGTACCTCCAAGTGGCAATGCCCAATCGGTCATCATTTTGGTGATCAGGCTGAAGTTGGACATGCCATGCATGATAATTCCGCCGAAATTTGTCTTGCCAAAGTCTGACTCCATGTACTTGTCGTCCCAGTGCAGCGGGTTGTAATCGAGAGACGCTTCGCAAAATTCCCAGATCGTTTCACGGGTGGGTTCAAAGGGCACTCCTTTGATTTGCAGGCCTTCTTTGATTTCGAATGTATTTTCCATGTCTTGTTCCTTACATCGGCCGAATCGTCCAGCCGCGGCCGGAGCAAATAACTTCGTTGTTTTGGTTGAAGAAGACGTTGTCATGAACGGCAAACAGGCGGTTGCCTTTGATGAACTTGTCCAGCGCGCGTGCCTGCAACGTAATGACGTCTCCCGGGCGGGCCGGCTGGTTGTAACTCCAGGACTGGCCTGCGTTGATCGTTCCCGGACTGCGCATCCAATCATCGTTGGGCGTGCATGAAAACATGAGCAATACATGAATGGAGGGCGGTGCGATAAGGCCACCCCATTTGGTCGTTTTGGCGTATTCCTCATCAACGAACAGAGGATTCATGTCGCCCGTTGCTTTGCATAACTTGTGGATCGCTTCCTTTGTCAGGGTGTAGGGGATTGTCTCGCGTGGGGCACCGGGGACGATATCGTCCCAGATTTTCCGGGCAGTATTGCCTGCCCAGAAATCGGTGTCGTACTTATATTCCATATATGCCTCCGATATAAATAAACCAAATTTGCTGTCATTTAAAACAACCGCTAAGCGGTTGCTAATAACCGCTGTACGAACTATTCTAGATAGCTTTACCGGACGTGTCAATGGTATAAATACACATTTGTTCGCGTTTCAAGAAACAAATGGACGATATGAAGCCTGATATGACAATACACATGGACGTATTCGCTTCTATTGGGCGGGACCGTCGGGTATGCTAGACGGCTTTATATAAATAAGCAGGAGAGTTAAATATGGCCAGTCCGGACAGTGAGTCATTCGTGCGCACCTTTGCTCGGGGATTGCAGGTTATTGAGTCGTTGGGTCGCAGCAAACTGGGTATGAATATCGCGGGTGTTGCCGAAGATACCGGATTGAGCAGGTCAGTCGTCAAGCGCTACCTGCTCACGCTGACTGACCTTGGCTATACAAATGCCGCAGGGCGCGGGTACGCGCTCACTCCCAAAGCGCTCAATCTTGGGCTTTCTTATTTTTACTCGCTGCCGTTTTGGCGGCAGGCACAATTGGAGCTGGAAGAGCTGTCACAATCCATTCAGCAGTCATGTGCGATGTCGATCCTGGATGGAAACGAGATTGTTTATGTAGTGAGAATCCCGACCTATAAAATTCTTCGATCCAGCCCGACACTGGGCAGCCGCCTGCCGGCCAATGCGGTTTCCATGGGGCGGGCGCTTCTGGCGGAATCGGAGCAGGAGGTCATCGACGGTTTTCTAGCAACCGCAGCACTTAAGCGACTGACGAACCAGACTATTACCGACCGTGAAAAGCTGCGCACTGAAATCGAGCGAACCAGAGAGCAGGGGTATGCGTGGGTAGACGCAGAGCTGGATGAAGCCATTTGCGGTTTGGCTATTACCGTGAAAGATCTGGAAGGGAAAGCGCTGGCGGCGATCAATATAAGTCTTCCTGCCGGCCAGATTACCCGGGAACAGGCCGTCGAAAAGTATCTGGGGCCATTGCGGCGCACGGGGTCTACGATCCGTTCAGCCTTGTGAGCCACATGATGTCATTATGGATATTGCAGGTGCGCCACCCACAGCCGGTAATCTGAGCAGGAGCGCGAAGCGTGCCGGCGTATCATGCTCCTGCCTCGCTTCAATCACGCACCAAATCGTTCGATCACTTCATTCAGTGGCAGGTGTCCAAGGAACGAATCGGATCCGGCCAGCGTATCGCCATTTTCTATGGCAGTTGCAAAGGCGACAGCAGGCGTGCAGCTTATGCGCTCGCGCATGGCTGCAATTTTGGGCCATCGTGCAGGATCGGCCACCTGGTGGATCTCCAGCCATCGGGCGACGCCTATAAAGATCGCATCGGCTAGGCAAGGTTGTGCGCCTAGCAGGAAGGGGTTGTCGCCAACCATTTGCTCCAGTTTGTCATGACGATTGATGACGCCGGCATTGCCCGCCTGCTGTAATATCTTTTTTACTTGAGGGTCCGGATTTTCCATCTCCCATGCCTGCCATAGCGGGACAAAAGCGCCAGTGAAGCCCGTGTTGATAAAGGCCATGAGCTGATGCATGCGATCAGTGTCAGGCGAGGTTGGCGCAAAGCTGATACGTCTTTCGGTGTCCCGGTCTTGCAGCCAGTTGGCAATCGCCATTGTCTCGGTCAGGACCTGTCCCTGATCGGTAATCAGGACCGGCGTTTCCCGTCTGGGGTTGATACGCAGGTAAGCCGGTTCAAGCATTTCGCTCAGCATGTCTACGCGGCACAGGCGGTAGGGTTTGCCCAGCCATTCCAGGGCTGCAATCAGTCCCATGGAACTGCCGGCGGGAACGCCATAGAGTAAAATCGGTTCTATCAAAATATTCTCCATAATTCATGTGTGATAGCCAGTGCGGCTTGCGCATGCATTATCGTTGCATATTCAGTTCCAAGTAAATTACGCACTTTTTGGTAACCATCATCGGGAGCATTATGAAAAATCTGGTCTCTTACTGTCCCATCGAGGAGGTCATGCAGGTATTGAGCGGGCGCTGGCCGACGCTGCTGGTCTATTACCTGAAAGACGGCGTCAAGCGATTCAGCGATCTGAAGCGGGATAATCCAACGGTCTCGCATAAGATGCTGACGTTTGAATTGCGCAAACTTGAAAATGCCGGCATTGTCCAGCGCAAGGTGTTTGAAGGCTATCCCTTGCGTGTGGAATATTCCCTGACGGCGGGCGGGCAGGGGCTTGTGCCGCTGATTGATGCGCTGGGCGATTGGTGGAGCCAACTGCCGGGGGACGCGTCCGTGCCGCCGACAATACAACAGCCCGCGTTCACGGGTGAATGAGCGGCCTTGATCTGTCCTTTTTGGTAAAAGAAAAACGCATCAAAGATCGAATATCAAAATGAAAATACCAGATTCAATAACGTGATTTGCCAGCCTTGCCCAATGTTGCCGAGGATGGGTTTTTTTGATGATTTATACTTTTTATCGGCGAGGGACAGTTGTTTATGGCGACAAGTTGTCTACAGGCACACAAAGCGCTGGCCTTGTAATAAATATGACTTGTCTATGCAATAGACTTTGTGCTCGGTATCAATATATATGGCGGAGAGTAAACTGGTGAACGTTGAATTGTCATTCGATCGCGATGTGCTGAGAAATCAGATTGACATCTACAAAAGGCTAAAGCGGAACGGGTATCTGGAATCGGCTCAAAAGGAACTGGAGTCTATCGAGCATCAATTGGCGCTCGTGCAGCAGTCGTATCCCGATCAATATGAAGAACTGAAGGCCGAACTCGCGCTTTAAGCGAAGGGGCAATGGTGCCTCTGCATGGCAGCGTCAACCCCGGCTTGCGCGGCAGGGGCTGATGCTTTCACTATCCATTCACGATTTGCGGCAAACAATCCGGCTAATCAGCCGGTCAGGCGTTGCCGCTCTGCCATCATATCGTGCTGTCGGGATGGCGGGCTTTTTGCAAGCACGGCCTGGTCATGAGCAAAATAGTCGAATGCCACCGTGCTGTTCGGTTCCTCTTGCGGGGCCAGCATCAACAGCTCCCTTTGCGGCTCCAGCACCCGATCGCCTTTGTCGTCACGTACGCGCGTGACCAGCCCCATCCGGTTCATTTGTTCGATAAACGGTGCGGGGTCAAGTTCTTCTACATTGGTCATGTGTCCGGCATCCCATATGCCATTGGCAATCAGCATGGCGGCGGCGACAACCGGCACGCCGGCAGTGTACGAAATGGCCTGGCTGCCCACTTCTTCGTAGCTTTCTTCATGATCACAAATGTTATAGATAAGCACTTCCTGAGGCATACCATTCTTCGTGCCCTTTACCAGGTCGCCAATGCAGGTTTTGCCCGTGTATCCCGGGGCAAGTGACGCCGGATCGGGCAACACAGCCTTGATAACTTTAAGTGGCACAATTTCATCACCCTCAGCCGTACGCACGGGTTTTTCAGAGAGCAGGCCCAGGCTGTTCAAGACGTTAAACACATTGATGTAATGGTCGCCAAAACCCATCCAGAACCGGATGTTGGGAACGCCCAGGTTTTTCGACATGGAATGCAGCTCGTCATGGCCGGTCAGATATGTCGTGTGATTGCCAACTACAGGCATTTCCCATTGCTGGCGATGCTCGAACATCTTGCTGGCTTTCCAGCGATTTTGCTCCCAGGACCAGACGGTAGAGGTGAACTCCCGGAAGTTGATTTCCGGGTCGAAGTTGGTGGCAAAGTAACGGCCGTGGCTGCCGGCGTTGATGTCGATGATGTCAATGGACTCGACATGATCAAAATAGGTATCCAGGGCAAAACGGCCATAGGCATTGACCACGCCAGGATCGAATCCAACGCCTAGCAATGCGGTCACGCCGGCTTTTTTGCAGGCATCGCGTCGCTTCCATTCATGGTTACCGTACCACGGTGGCGGTTCACATACCTTGTCCGGGTCTTCATGAATGGCAGTATCCAGATAAGCTGCGCCGGTGTCTATGCATGCAGCCATGACTGACATATTCAGAAAGGGCGAGCCAACATTGATGACGATCTGACTGCCGGTCTCACGGATCAGTGTTTTGGTGGCCTCGATGTCGAGCGCGTCCAGGGCGTGTGCCTGCAGGCGGCCGGGGCCGTGTTTACTGCCTTTGTCCTTGATAGAGGCAATAATGGCTTCGCATTTGGCCACGGTGCGTGATGCAATATGTATGTCGCCAAGCAAAATATTGTTCTGTGCGCATTTGTGTGCTGCCACGTGTGCGACGCCGCCGGCGCCGATGATCAGAACGTTGCGTTTCATTGGATAATCCCCCAAATTGTTAAATACAAGCAGCCTGTCCTAGGACAGGCTGTTGACGTAGTCGTCAAAGGAAAAGTCGCGCACGACGCGCACGGAGCCATCCTCGTCTTTGACAGCGATGGAAGGCATATGAATACCGTTGAACCAGTTTTTCTTCACCATGGTGTAGCCGCCGGCATCGCCGATGGCAATCTGGTCACCGATTTGTAGTGGTCGGGCAAAGCGGCCTTCGCCGAAAATATCGCCTGCAAGACAGGTTTTGCCGCAAACCATATAAGTGTGCTCGCCGGTGTCATCGCCAACCGGCGCGGTTTCACGGTAAATCAACAGGTCCAGCATATGGGCTTCGGTGGAGCTGTCCACAATCGCCAACTGCTTTTCGTTGACGACGATATCCAGGACGCTGACTTGCAGCGTTGTGCTGTGGCGCACGGCAGCCTCTCCTGGTTCCAGATACACCTGCACGTTGTATTGCTGTGCGAATCGCCGCAGGCGCTCGCAAAAAGTATCCAGCGGATAGTCTTGTGCAGTAAAGCTGATGCCGCCGCCCAGGCTGACCCACTTAAGGTGAGGCAGGATCGCGCCGTAGTCATTTTCAACCTGGGTAAGCAACTGATCAAAACGTGCAAAATCGCCATTCTCACAATTGTTATGAATCATGATGCCATCGAGCCTGTCCAGTACAGACAGAATGCGTGCCGGATCGCTTTCGCCCAGCCTGCTGTACTGACGGGCAGGATCGGCCAGATCAAAGCCGGCGCAACTGACGCCTGGGTTGAGGCGCAGGCCGACAGGTTTGTCGCCCGCTGCGGGGGCAAAGCGCGTGAGTTGACTGATGGAATTGAAGATGATCTTGTCGCAGTTGGCAATCACTTCGTCAATTTCATGATCGGCAAAGGCCACGCTATATGCATGCGTTTCACCGCCGAATTTCTGAAATCCGAGTTTGACTTCATACAGGGATGAAGACGTCGTGCCATCCATATGCTGGCGCATCAGATCAAAAACCGACCAGGTGGCAAAGCACTTGAGCGCCAGTAATACTTTGGCGCCAGACTGCTGGCGGATGTAGTCGATGACGTGCAGGTTGCGCAACAGCGCAGATTTATCGATCAGGTAGTAAGGGGTAGAAGGCGTTTGCATGGTGTATCAGGTATCAACAGATGTCATAACTTGTGAAGAACTCATAGAAGTGTTTTTTTGATGAGGCGGTATTTTCTTGCCCAGGCGCTCCACCACAATGGGTGGACGGTCGGTAAACGCAGCCACGATTTGCAACTTGCCACCCAGGCTTTCGATGTAATGCTGCAACGTAGACACCAACATGTCGCTGCGCTTTTCTATGCGCGAGATGGTGCCCTGGCCAATATCCAGCGCAATGGCCAGGTCTTCCTGGGTGTGGCCGGTGGCCTTGCGCAGATCTTTGAGCGTTGCCACTTTCAATACCTGGCCGGCTGCGGTGCGGGTACGCTTGCCGCTTTTGTCGGCATCACGATCAGTACGGGGCATCGATTCTTTGCTGGATTTTTTGGGCATGATTCTGGCCTCTGCATGAATGAAATGCGTAAATTGGATGCGAATTCGCTTGGATAACAGGTCTGTCACGTAGATAACTGTACATGGTGACAGCATCAAAAGATGAATCAGATCTGCATTTTGTGGCCTCAATAATATATGCTTTCAAGTGAATATGCAACCGAAGGCATAATTACATAAAAATTACATGTCTTTGTTCAATTTATGGACCATATCATTAGCTGCTTCTTGCACCTGTTTGCTGGGCCATTATTACTCTACTATTGCTCATATGATTTGCCGACCGGACAAAGAACAGATCGACTCTTTGCCCTTGCGTTCTTTGTCGTGGCCGCTCGATCCAACCTAACCTGTCTTTAACTGGAGATTTTTTATATGAGTATCCTTCGCTTACCTTACTGGACCTTGTCGCCCGAGGCCTATCAGGGCTTGGGCGCAACCAAGAAGGCGCTGGAAAAGAGCAGTCTTGGCAAGCAATTGATCGGACTGGTATGGTTGCGTATGTCGCAGATTAACGGCTGCGCTTTCTGCCTGGAAATGCATACCAGGGAACTGCGTGCCGGCGATATCGCCGATGCCAAACTGGACAGTCTGGCCGGATGGCGTGCCAGTGAGCGCTTCAGCGAGCGCGAACGTGCGGCACTGGCCTGGGCCGAAGCGCTCACCCATGTGGACAAGACCAGCGCGCCGGATGAAGACTTTGAGCCGCTCAAGCCGCATTTTAGCGATGCGGAAATTTCCGACCTGACCTTTGCCATTGCCTTGATGAGTGCATTCAACCGCCTGGCAATCGGCATGCGCCAATAACCCTGGCGATTGTTCAATAATCACCTCGCCGGCCAGGGCCGTTGTTCGTAAACGCTTCAGGCAAAAAAAATTACACATGCATTAGCGCATATGTAATTGTCAGAAAACGGCCGCGATTGGCCGGGTTCTCGCCTGTTGGCGGTCCGGTGTTCAAGCGCGGCTGATGTATCTCGTTCTGCTGCGTCGTGCGCCTGCATCGGTCAGACCGGTGCGCGCACGACGTTCCATCACGTGTTGCTCAGTGCCGCGGTTTTTTTACGCTGGGCGATTGTGCGCCCCACCACGACGATCAGCAGGGCGCCGATAATCTCTGCAGTCAGCTTCAGCATAGTAGAAGGCTCGCCAAATCTTTCCACAATGAAGATGTCCGTGATCAGCATGCCGCCGGCGATCCAGCCCAGCAGTGCGGCGCCAAACAGTACTACGCTCGGGAAACGGTCGATCAGCTTGAGAACAAGCGTACTGCCCCAGATAATGATCGGAACGCTGACGATAAGGCCGAAGATCACAAGACCAAGCTGATGCTCCGGATTTGCGCCCTGGGCTGCACCGGCGATGGCGATCACGTTGTCCAGGCTCATGACGAAATCAGCAATGAGAATGGTTTTGAACGCCGAGAAAACCGTTGTCCCGCCGTTTATGTTGCCATGAGCATCATCTTCCGGGATCAGCAATTTGATACCGATCCAAATCAGCAGCAGTGCGCCTACGATCTTCAGGAAAGGCACGGTTAGCAGTGTCAGCGCGAAAGCGATCAATGCAACCCGCAGGATAATGGCACCGGCGGTGCCCCATAGAATGCCCTGCATCCTCTGCTTTTTCGGCAGATTGCGGCAGGCCAGCGCAATGACAACTGCATTGTCGCCGCCCAGCAGGATATCAATCAGGATAATTTGAAATACCGCTGCCCAGCTTAGTGTCTGTAAAAGTTCAAGCATAATTCACCATGAATCCGTCTAATTGAATGTTGGAATAAAACGGATCGGGACGCCTGTCGGGCTCGTGAATCCCAAGAGGATGCACGAAGAGTCTGAGAGGAGCATCAGACAAAACAAAACGGCCTGATCCGCAAGGACACAGGCCATCATTTATCTGAGGATGCACCTTGCCCTTGGTGGCAAGGTCTTGCTGCAACATGGATGTGTTGCCCGGGCACCGGGCGTCTGCAGATAACTGCATGACAGCCGTAATGACGATGCGGCGGAAGAAAGCTACTCCCCTTGATGCTTGAAGTATAGCGATGATTGGTGCGCTGTCAAGATATTTCTGGCGATTTTTGCGTTTTTTCATGTGATTTTCACCGCTAATGTCGCCGTTTTAACTCAGGTTGGACTAAGGATGGTCCGGTCGCCAGGGTCGAAAAAAATAAGAGTAAAATAAACGGCTTAAATTTTGAATTCAGGACCCGAATATGTTCCCCCAACGGTTAACCGATGGCTACGCTTCTTTTCTTCATGGCCGGCTCGAACGCGAGCGCGCGCGCTATGAACAGCTGGGCCAACGCGGCCAGCACCCGGAAATCATGGTCATCGGCTGCGGGGATTCCCGCGTTGCGCCCGAAATCATCTTTGATGCGGGGCCGGGTGAAATGTTCGTGGTGCGAAATATTGCCAATCTGGTGCCGCCCTGTGAACCGGACGTCGATTCGTCGTATCACGGCACCAGTGCCGCCATCGAGTTCGGTGTCAATGCACTGCAGGTCAAGCACATTGTGGTGTTGGGCCATGCCAGTTGCGGTGGCGTGGCGGCGTTTGCCAATAAGGCGGCGCCCTTGTCCAAGCGGGATTTCATTGGTAAATGGATGTCGCAGATCGCGCCGGTTGTCGAGCGTCTGGGACCGCCGACGCAAGATCGCCAGGGCTGGATCCGGCAACTGGAGTGGGCCGTTGTCGAGTATAGCCTGGCCAATCTGATGACCTTTCCTGCCGTTCGCGAACGCGTAGAAGCGGGCCTGCTGAAACTGCATGGCGCCTATTTTGGCGTGGCCACCGGCGTGCTGTTTGTCCGCGACGAGCAATCAGGCCAGTTCAAGGCATATTCAGAATAAGCACAAAGCAGCGCAAGCCTGCCGGCAGGGGCATCTGCCGGCTAACGCGTATTGCCGAAATACTTCATGCGCAACTTGTGTATGTCGCCGCGCTCGTGCAAGCCAAGCAATTCCAGGGTGACGGGCCGCAACAACTCGCTTTGCAAGGGAAAACCAAACCCGTACTTGTCCGGATGAAACACGGCGCCGATCAGGCGAACGGGTTGGCCTGGCTGGGAATGGGCAAAGTATTCCAGGACGGGCGCATCCCCTACAAGCGCATCAACCTCGCCTGATATCAAACCCTCGATCGACGCGTCCAGCGTGTCGTAGTTTTGTGTCCGGATTCCCAGGTTCTGCACATAATCTTCGCCCACGCTGCCTCCCAGGACACCAACGGTCTTGCCGGACAAATCCGACAGAGAATGAATCTGGCTGGTCAGCGACGTCGTTGTCATGACGCTTGTGATCGATGAGGTGACATAGGCAATGATGGCCACGCCCAGCACCATCCATAATGCCGACCATATACGGCCAATCCATCCAAACAGGTTTTTGTGTGTGGTCTTGCCCGTGGTCATGATCGACATGGTATGGAAAAAATTGTCAGCCAGGCCTTCCCGCCATCTGCGCGGAAATTCACGATCCAGCCTGCGATCCAGCAACGTAATGATGACCGTCGCAAACAGGGTGATAATCAGCAGCCAGGCAAAGGTGGTCAAATGCCCACTGTCAGACAGCCC
>NZ_JBQEAU010000088.1:0-19623 GCF_052108595.1 Advenella sp. | reverse complement strand
GTGGCAGTCCGCCGTATCCGATTTTGACCGGGACATCACCATCACTGCGCATGGCGCAGTGATCGAGCAGGGTAACGTGGCAGATATTGTCAACCCACTGGAGTCTGTCTATTGGCTGGCCAAGGTCATGGCCAGACAGCAGCGCAGCATTCCTGCGGGCGCAGTGCTTATTACCGGTAACCTGATGACGGTGAGATTTCCCCGCGCAGGCGATCAGTTTACGTTTGAACTCGGAGGGTTGGGGTCGGTATCCTTTCGCTGTGAACCATAATGGCATCAGCATCGCCAGCCTTATCCAGAAATGATCACCGGGTGCTTCGGGTTTCCTGATCGGGCAGCAGCCAGTGACATGGCGCGTGTACTCAATGGCTTGACGAAACGCCGACGTATGACGCTTTATTGCCGGATGTTGTGCGCTGCGAGAGCCTAGAAAAATTTGATTCAGGGCGCGAATATTATGTTTTTTTGGCGCTCTTGGACTATTCGGTTTGATTGATTTGCTTCAAAATGGTGGTGGGTTTTCTACTTTGTCCTACTGTCAGTCTTACCGATGTATTTCAAAGATTTTGTCAATGGGCTGTCCGGACCATTCAGACTGAATTCAATGATGGCGGGTACAGATATCAACCTGCCGCGTTTTAATCAAATCCTGCCGCAAGTTCTGCCCAACGCCCAATTGCGTCCCGCCGCACAACAGACTCTTGCGTTCGGTGTCAATCTATCTGCATTTGCCTTGACCGCCAAGGCCAGTGTGGTCATGCTGCAGGCAAATCATGCCGATCTGATATTGGCGCCATCGGCGCTGGCCCCTACCGCCAGCAACAGCCAACGATGGTTTCTGTTATGTGCATGGGAGGCAGTAGAATTCACCGAAAATGCCAACAGCCGTACATTACAGCCAGGCGATCTGCTGCTTATTCACAGTTCCGGTGCGGCCAGCCTGCGTCCGCGAGTCAAGCTTGACTGTACCATCATTGCCTTGCAGGAGCCTTGTGTCGCACATTGGCAATCGCTGTTTCGGCAGGCCTGTAATCAGCACTTTTGCGCAGACAGCGGCTGGGCGCGATTGCTGTCGGTCTATTTGCGTGAATTGAATGAATCTTTCATGGAGCGGATCGCCACCGTACCGTCGGATCAGAGTGTCTGTCTGGACACGGTGCTTTCGCTGGCAGTCATGATGATGGGGCAGAGCGTACCACACGGTCTGGCGGGCCGGATACCCGATAGGCGACGCCAGGCCCGGCATAAGCTGTACACTGACATAACGCTGTGGCTCTACTTGAATTTCGGGGAAGCCAACCTGACAGGCAAAAAGGTGGCTCGGGAATTTCGTATTTCCGTGCGTACGCTGCATAAGCTGTTTCGTGAGTTCAATGATTCGGCCTCATTCGCGATTTTTCTGAACAATATCCGCATGTGGAACGCCAGAAACATGTTGCGCGATTCGCTGCTGGGGCATCTTAACGTGAGCGACATTGGCTGGCTTTGTGGATTTGCCGATCCTGCGCATTTTGGCAAGGTTTTCAAAAAACATCATTCGATCACGCCCGGGCAAATGCGTGATATCGCGCACAGCAATGATGGACCCCAGGCACCGTATTAAGTGCTGCTGTTCGCGACAGCAGCACTGGTCGCGTTCAACGCAGATTACGTTCAAGGCGTGTGCAGCACGGTTTCGTCCTGCGCAGTTACTTCGCGGGGTCGGCCGGGATCCATTTTTCGGCCATTTGATCGTACTGGCCACTGGCTTTGAGCAGGTGCATCCACTGGTCGACATATAGCTTGAATCGTATGTCATTGTCAGGGATCAGGTATCCCATTTCGGCATATTGCAGTGGTTGATCCGGATTGACCGCGCATAGCTTGGGGTTCAGTTTGCTCTGGACCCGGGCCTCGGCCGCTTCGGTCACAAAGGCATCGGCCTTGCCATTGGCAACCTCATCAAAAATGGTCAGATTGTCCTTGTGCATGGTGAGCGACGCTTTTGACAGCATGGTGCGCGCAAATTTTTCATTGCTGCCGCCAGGATTGGCCACAATCCTTACTTCCGGGCGATTCAGGGCCTCGATGCTTTGATATTTGTCCTTGTCCTCGCAGCGGACAATCGGCGTTTTGCCATTTACCATATAGGGTGCGCTGAAAAAGGCTTTTTTCTGGCGTTCCACAGACACTGAGATGCCGCCGGCGCCAATATCGCATTTGCCGGAGGTAAAATCGGCCATCAGATTGGCCCAGGTGGTTTTGACAACCTGCATATTTGCGCCCAGGGTGCCGGCCAGGGCGTTCATCAGGTCGATATCCAGGCCTTCAAAATGCCCACCCTGGTCAAAACTGAACGGCTTGTAATCGCCTGGCGTACAGACGCGCAGGGTTTTGCTGTCCGTGACCTGTTTGAGCGTATCGGGGGCCGCTTGCGCCAGTACCGAAAGCGGCAAGGTGCAAAGCAAGGCGGACAGCAGGGTTCTTTTCATGGTTATTCTCCGAAGACAAGGATGGGAAAAACAGCAAGTCTGGCGCAATTTCAGATGCAATACAATCAGGCATATCCCAATATGCGGGTACACTGGCCGGTGCATACCCAATCTACAACATTGACACAATGAATATCTCGCCCTGGCTGACCGGCTTTGAGCCACTTCATTCACCACACATTACTCATCTGATTCTAGGTAGTTTCCCGTCGGAAGCGTCGCTTGCGCGTCAGGGTTACTACGGACATCCGCAGAATCAGTTCTGGCGGCTGATGGGGGCGATCCTGGATGAACCCATGAATACCCTGGACTATGAGGCGCGTACCGCAATTTTGCTGGCGCACCGGATCGGGCTCTGGGATGTGTACTCAGGCTGCGAGCGTGTTGGCAGTCTGGACAGCGCCATCCGTCGGGGCCAGCTCAATCCACTGCATACCCTGTTTGCTGCCGCGCCAGCCTTGCAGTATGTGGGGTTCAATGGCAAGGCGGCTGCCAGGGCAGGGCAGCCACATATTCCCGTGCATATCCAGACGCAGACGTTGCCTTCAAGCAGCCCCGCCTACACGCTGGCCTTTGCTGCCAAGCTGCAGCAATGGCGGCAGTTTTTTGCGCAGCGCCATACTTGACGCAGCGGCAGGTGGCGTTACCCGTGTCGGCAGCCTCCGGTTCGGATACCCCCTGGTGTAGCTTGGTCAGTGCGGCCAGGTTAATGCGGCCCGTTTGGCGCGCCTTGGTAATAATCACGATTGTCTTCACCCTATAGGGTTCTGATACAATAGCCCGGTTCGACGCTGTACCTGTTGCGCCGCTCATCTGCTGCTTATTCGCCAGCCATCCGCCTGGGTTTTTACCCGGCTTTGCCGATTGGATCGGCCAGGCCTGTGCGACGGGCGAGCCGCACTGTCCGAACCGGCGCAACGCAATTCCAGTTGTCATATATCAACCCTCTTCAAGAAAAAAAATCAAGGAGCATCACATGAGTCTGTCACGTCGCCATTTACTGAAAGCCGCCGGTTTGTCCGGCCTGGCAACAGTCTGGCCAGGTATCGGCCTGGCACAGAATGCACCCAAGCTGGAAAAAACCGATGTGTCTATTGCCGTGGGCGGCAAGGGTCTGGTGTACTACCTGCCGCTGACCATTGCAGAACAAAAGGGCTTCTTCGAGGAAGAAGGGCTCAACGTCAAGGTCGCCGATTTCGCCGGCGGCTCCAAAGCCTTGCAGGCCGTGGTCGGGGGCAGCGCTGATGTCTGCTCCGGGGCATTTGAGCATACCATCAACCTGCAATCGAAGAAACAGTATTTTCGTGCGTTTGTGCTGCAAGGGCGTGCCCCAATGATCGTTCTGGCGGGCAACAAGAAAACGCTGGCCGGCTACAAATCGCCAGCCGACCTCAAAGGCAAGAAAATCGGCGTTACGGCGCCCGGTTCCTCCACTAATATGCTGGTCAGTTTTTTCCTGGCTCAGCACGGGTTGAAGGATTCCGATGTGTCCATTATCGGCGTTGGCGGTGGCGCCGGTGCGGTCAGCGCCCTGCGTGCCGGTCAGATCGATGCACTCAGCAACCTGGATCCGGTGATCAGCTTGCTCGACGGCACCGGTGATATCTTCACGATTGCCGATACCCGCACCCTGAAAGATACGCAAACCATTTTTGGCGGCCCCATGCCTGCCGGCTGCCTGTATACCGCGCAAAAGTATATTGATGAAAATCCGGGCACGGTGCAGGCGCTGACCAACGCCATGGTCAAGGCTGACAAATGGATTCAGACTGCAGGCGCAGAAGAGATCATGAAAACGGTCCCCAAAAACTATCTGCTGGGCAACCCCGATGTTTACAAGCTTGCGCTGACCAAGAGTTTTGAGGGATTGTCGCCCGACGGCCGGATTGATCCCAAAGGCGCTGAAACGTCATTGAAAGCACTGTCTGTCTATATCGCCGGCTTCAAGGCCGACGATATAGACCTGTCCAAGTGCTGGACCAATGATTTCACCGACAAAGCTGCCAATGCCTGATGCTATGAATGATGCTGCCTTAAGCCTGGACAAGATCACCTGCACGTTTGTCTCCAAGGACAACCGTGACCAGAAGTACACCGCAGTCCGAGATGCGACGCTGCATATCGCTCCCGGAGAATTCGTTGCCGTAGTGGGACCCACAGGCTGTGGCAAATCCACGCTGCTCAATGTGGGAGCAGGCCTGCTTACCCCCTCATCGGGGCAGGTGCGGGTGTTTGGTCAACCTTTGTCCGGGATCAACAAACGGGCTGGCTATATGTTCCAGGGCGAAGCGTTGCTGCCGTGGCGCAATGCGCTGGATAACGTGACAGCCGGTCTGGAGTTTGCGGGCACGGCCAAGGAAGAAGCCAAGCGCCAGGGGCTGGACTGGTTGCGTCGTGTTGGCTTGTCCCAGGCCGAATATAAATACCCGCATCAAATGTCCGGCGGCATGCGCAAGCGCGTCATGCTGGCGCAAACGCTGATTCGCGATCCCGATATTATTCTTATGGATGAGCCGTTTTCGGCCCTGGATATCCAGACCCGGCAACTGATGGAAAATGAAGTGCTCGATATCTGGATGAAGCAGCGCAAGGCCGTGCTCTTCATTACCCACGACCTTGACGAAGCTATCGCCATGAGCGACCGGGTAGTCGTGCTGTCTGCGGGGCCAGGAACCCATATCATGGGCGAGTTTCACATCGATCTGCCGCGTCCGCGCGATGTGGCCGAGGTTCGTGCTCACCCGCGCTTTGTTGAACTTCACCAGGCTATCTGGAGCGTCCTGCGTGACGAAGTTCTCAAAGGCTACGATCAACAAAAACGGAAGTAATATGTGGAACGCCATTAAACCCTCACCCAAAAACTACCGCGCGTGGCAGTTGCTGATCGTCATCGTTCTGCTAGGGTCCTGGTACTTCATTACCCTGAACGATACGGCCGCGTTCTTTTTTGGTCGGCCGCTGGGCGTGGCCGAGGTCATCTGGAACTGGTTCATCGTCAATGCAGATATCTACAGGCATTTGGGGATCACGCTCATTGAAACCCTGCTGGCCTTTTTCCTGGGCACCGTGTTCGGCATGGGCTTTGGCCTGTGGTTGGGGCTGTCCCGTACTGCCAGCCTGGTGCTTGATCCTTTCCTGACCGCGCTCAATTCCATGCCCCGGGTCATTCTTGCGCCTATTTTTGCGATGTGGTTCGGGCTGGGTATCGGGTCCAAAGTCGCACTGGCCTTTACGCTGGTATTCTTTATCGTGTTCTTCAATGTTTTCCAGGGTATCCGCGAAGTGAGTCCGACGCTGCTGGATAACGCGCGCATGCTGGGCGCCAACCGACGCCAGCTGCTGCGTCACGTATACATCCCCTCTGCAACCAGTTGGGTCTTCTCCAGTCTTCATGCGTCGGTCGGCCTGGCCTTCGTCGGTGCGGTTGTCGGAGAGTATCTGGGCTCTGCCAGCGGCGTCGGCTACCTGATCCTACAGGCCGAGGGTACCTTCGATATTAATACGGTGGTGGCCGGCATCATTGTGCTCACGGTGTTTGCCCTTATTCTGGACGGTATCGTCAGCATTACCGAGAAGTATGCGCTCACCTGGCGCCCGGCAGCGGGTGAAACCGAAAAGCTGTAGCGATCTGTCCCGGATGCACCCGGGACAAGCGCTTCATTATCCTTAACATATAAAGGCGTTGCATCGCCAGGAATTTGCAGTCATGAAAAAACAGATTAGAATCGCCGCGATACCCGGAGACGGTATCGGCAAGGAAGTCATGCCGGAGGGGCTGCGGGTTCTGCAGACTGTGAACGAAAAATTCGGTCTGAACCTTGCGGTTACCGAATTTGAGTGGGCCAGTTGCGACTACTATGAAAAGCATGGGCAGATGATGCCCGATGATTGGTTCGAAACGCTCAAATCCTTCGATGCGATTTATTTCGGTGCAGTCGGCTGGCCTGACAAAGTGCCCGATCATATTTCCCTGTGGGGTTCTTTGCTTAAATTCCGTCGCGAATTTGATCAGTATGTGAACTTGCGGCCTGTGCGCCTGATGCCCGGCGTGCCATGTCCGCTGGCCAACCGCAAGCCTGGCGATATTGATTTTCTGGTGGTGCGCGAGAACACCGAAGGTGAGTATTCTTCAGTAGGCGGCAAGATTTTTGAAGGTACCGACAGGGAAGTGGTGCTGCAGGAGTCGGTTTTTACCCGCAAGGGCGTGGACCGTATTCTGAAATATGGCTTTGAACTGGCCAATCGAAGCGAACGTAAAACACTGACCGCCGCGACCAAGTCCAACGGTATTTCAATCAGTATGCCGTATTGGGATGAGCGTGTGGTGGCAATGGCCAAGCAGTACCCAGACGTGAAATGGGACAAACAGCATATTGATATCCTGTGCGCGCGCTTCGTTTTGCAACCCGATCGCTTTAATGTGGTGGTTGCCTCCAATTTGTTTGGCGATATTTTGTCTGATCTGGGACCGGCATGCACCGGTACCATCGGCATCGCGCCTTCGGCAAACCTGAATCCGGAACGCGATTTCCCGTCTCTGTTCGAGCCGGTGCACGGTTCTGCGCCGGATATCTTTGGCAAAAACCTTGCCAATCCGGTGGCCATGATCTGGTCAGGTGCGATGATGCTCGAATTTTTTGCGGCGGACAACCCCGACGCACAAAAAGCGGCAGACAGCATTATGCGGGCGGTGGAAGCGACATTGCTCAATGGGCCGAAGACCCCCGATCTTGGGGGGCAGGCAGGCACCACCGAGATGGGCAAGGCGATCGCGCAACTGGTCGCCAGTCAGCAGTAGGGCACGCACGCCCAGGCAACCGTTTTTGTGCCGGCCTGGGCGAAGCGATAAACGTTGGGCGTGATGCGTGCCAATACGTTGGCTAATACACTGAATAATCCGCTGACTAATTCACAGGCCACTACGTCGGCCAGTTCGCAGACCTATACGCGCAACGAACCGAATCGTCCCGGTTCTGTCAAACCGCTATTTGAAAGTACCATCGTCAGATCGGCTTGGCCGGTGCTGACGATTTTTTATCTGTTATCGTGTGATAATCGAACGGATTAAGTTGTGATGCCTGCAATCTGCAAGCCATTTTTTCAGGCATCACTATTTTAAGCCGAACGCTGCTGGCAATGTTGAGTGCCGCACCCGATTTACAGGCGCCGCATGTACCGACAGACCTATCCAGATACGTTTATCGCCAGACCTTTTCGTAAAAGAATGAGCATGAGCAACATCAACAGCAAACCGACGATTTCCATTGGCGCCCTTGGGGGCACGATCAGCATGACCGGCACGCCGGGCGGTCAGGGAGTGAGCTCGAACCTTGGCGCAGAGGAGCTGGCCCAGTCTGTGCCTGGGCTGGCGCAGGCTGCCACGCTTAATTTGCATACGCTGGCCAGAATGGCCAGTGGTTCCATCCGTTTTCAGCATCTGTTCGATACCCTGGCGTGGGCGCAGCAGCAGATTGATCTGGGCGCGCAGGGGGTGGTCATTACCCAGGGCACCGACACACTGGAAGAATCGGCGTTTCTGCTTGATCTATTCTGGGACCGACGTCAACCACTGGTGCTGATGGGGGCCATGCGCAATCCGCAAATGCCTGGCGCTGATGGCAGCGCCAATCTGCTGGCCGCGGTGCAGGTCGCGGCCGACCAGAATAGTTGCGGTCGCGGGGTGCTGGTGGTCATGAATGACGACATTCATGAGGCGCGGCGCGTGCGCAAAATGCATACCACCCATGTTGATGCATTTATCTCGCCTGTGTTTGGGCCTGTCGGGGTCGTGCAGGAAGGTCGGGTACGCTATCTGCGCGATACGCCTGAAACACCACGCTTGCCGGCGCCATCAGTGCACGGCGACAAAGTGCTGTTGCTCGAGCACAGCCTTGATGACGATCCTGATATCGTCTCTTATGCATTGGGCGCGGGATATGCAGGCATCGTGATCGCCGGGTTTGGTTCCGGACATGTGTCGGAACCGCTGCGCGATGCATTGGTGGCGGCAGTAGCGCAGGTGCCCATCATCATGTGCAGCCGTACGGGTGCCGGCAGCACCACCACGGCAGTGTATGGTTATAAGGGGGCGGAAATCGATTTGCAACAGCACGGTATTTTGATGGGTGGCTGGTTGTGCCCGCGCAAGGCCAGGCTGCTGCTTAGCGCCGCCATCTGGAACGGACTCAATCGCGACGCGATTAACAGCCTGCTGATCGCCTGGTCAAAGTAAAAACCAGTTTATTTCAAGTGTATTTGCAAGAGGAAATGTCATGTCATATCGGTATCTGGGCAAAAGCGGATTGAGCATCTCTCCCCTTACGTTAGGGACTATGATGTTTGGCGGACAAACGGATGAAGCGCAAGCGCACCGTATTATTCAGGACGCAAGGGAGCGGGGGATCAATTCCATTGATACTGCAGATGTCTATAACGGCGGCCAATCCGAGCGTGTGGTGGGACGAGCCCTCAAAGACAATCGTGATTTCTGGGTGCTGGCCACCAAGCTGGGCAACCCTGCAGGAGAGGGACCAAATGAACGGGGCATCTCGCGCAAATGGATTATTCAGTCTGTGGAAGCGAGCCTGAAACGACTGGGCACCGACTATATCGATATCCTGTATATGCATCGCGAAGTGCCCGGCCAGCCGCTGGGCGAGGCGATTCGCGCCATTGCCGATCTGATCCGCCAGGGCAAGCTGCGCTATTTCGGCGTATCGAACTTTCGGGGCTGGAAAATTGCCGATACCGTCCGGTTGGCCGATGAGCTGGGCATTGACCGTCCTGTGGCCAGTCAGCCGTTATACAACCTGGTTTCACGCAATGCAGAAGTGGAGCAGTTGCCCGCTGCAGCAAACTATGGAATTGGCGTGATTTCCTACAGCCCGCTGGCGCGCGGCGTGTTGACGGGCAAATATGCGGCAGATGCGCCGCCACCGCCCGATTCCAGGGCTGGTCGCGGCGACAAGCGTATCCAGCAAACGGAATTTCGTCCAGAGTCGCTGCAGGTGGCGCAGAAAATCAAGGCACATGCTCAGGCGCTGGGCATATCCGCCGCCGATTTTGCGCTGGCATGGGTGTTGAACAATCAATACGTGACCTCGGCCATTGTGGGACCGCGTACGTTTGAACAATGGCAATCTTATCTTAATGCGCTGCAATATCGGCTGACCGAAGAAGACGAGGCGCTGGTTGATGCTCTGGTCACGCCGGGTCATGCATCCACGCCTGGTTACAACGATCCGGGACATCCAGTACGGGGACGTGTGCCGTATCCTGGCCGTGAAGGGCCGGGAGATTTCATGTCGTTTGCGAAGGTGACTCCACAGCAGGAAAAGTCGTAAGCCAGGGTGACTCCCTTTCAGGTAGACGGCTCTAGCAAATCGTGACGTCTGGCGTGTCGGGGAGTGTCGTAACTGGGCGGCGTCCCCTTGGTTCGTTCTTGCAGTGAACATGGGAGTGAATATGGGAGTGGACATATATAAGGTTGCTGCAATGTGTGTTAATGTGCGCGGCGGTCCTGTCGGATCTTGTGTAGTTGATCAA
The DNA here is from genome assembly GCF_052108595.1 of Advenella sp. Lineage (NCBI taxonomy): Bacteria > Pseudomonadati > Pseudomonadota > Betaproteobacteria > Burkholderiales > Alcaligenaceae > Advenella > Advenella sp. Next base: position 9,607 of record NZ_JBQEAU010000088.1, on the reverse strand, counting down.
CCATTCCAAGCTTATTGAGTTTCGCATAAAGGGTGCTTTTTGCTATGCCTAACTCTCGCGCCATGAGCGTAAGGTTTCCACTACAGGACTGGAGCATCTGTTGAATCACCTGACTTTCACTGGCCTTAAGTTTTCCCAGGTTGACAGGGATGGCTGGCGCAGCTTGAGTGCCATTGCCTGGGGCATCCGGTTGCAGATGCGATGGCAGGTCTGTGACTTGCAATACGGATGACGGGGACGTGAGGTACATGCTTTCGATGGTATTTCGCAGTTCGCGGATATTGCCGGACCAGTGATATTGACATAACAGCGCCATCGCATCGTCCGAGATTGTTTTCGGGCCCGCATCATACCGGGAGCAAAGGCGCTGCAGCAGGTGCCGAGCCAATAAAGGAATATCTTCGGCCATTTCGCGCAACGCTGGCAGCTGTATGCTCGTGACTGAGATGCGATAATACAGATCTTCACGAAAGCGACCTTCGGCAACCTCACGCTGCAGGTTACGATGCGTTGCCGCAATGAGTTTGAATTGAATTTTCCGGGGCGTTGTTTCTCCGATACGGTAGATTTCCCCTTCTTCCAGCACACGCAACAAATGCGGTTGCAATGCCAGTGGCATTTCACCGATCTCATCAAGAAACAACGTGCCGCCATGAGCAGCTTCAACCTTGCCTGTCATGCCACCCCGACGGGCACCGGTAAACGCGCCATCGGCGTAGCCAAACAGCTCGCTTGCCAGCAGGTCTGCAGACATGCCTCCACAATTGATGGCGACAAATGGCCGGGGCGCCGGCTTGGCAGCATTGGCTTTGGAGGCAGCTATACTTGTACTTTCTGCAAACTGGTGCATGGCGCGAACCATGTTTTCCTTGCCCACCCCTGTCTCGCCTAGCACCAGCACCGGTACGTTTACAGTTGCCAGGCGTCGGGCCTTGGCGATCGCATCGCGCAGTGGTCGTGCCGTTCCGACAATGCGATCGAATGCATCCGGCTCCGGCCGGCCCATGTATTGACGAGAGTGCGCCAGCGAGGCGCCATCGACACGGACACAGGGTGGCTCTCTGCGAGGAAGGGTCAAAATGGACCCGACTCTTGTTCCTTCAACAGTGACCGCTTCAACCCAATCCGGATTAAGCCACCCTGGCATTGCCGTGTCACCGCCGGGATCGGCCTGCCTGAAATTCAGAGCAGCAATCGTCTGCATTCGTTCGGGGTCCACGCAGATATCCATGTCACGCAGAATCTGCCTGGCGTAAGGGTTCAGCTTGAATGGACGTCCGTGTCTGTCGACAATAATGATGCCGTCCTGAGTGCCAAAATACCGATCCATGCTGCGCTCAAGCAGTTGGTTTCGAAAATGCAACTCATTTTTGGACAATAAGTTTTCAATACGGCTGGCGGTGTTTGCTACCAGTGCCAGGCTGTTTGGCGTGTAGGTGTTATGCAAGCCGGAAATATCAATCGCACCCACTGTGCGCCCATCCAGCGGATCCTGAATGACGGCTGCTGCGCAGGTCCACGCTTTGACCTGAGCGCAGAAATGCTCGGCCGAATGAATTTGTACCGGCAGGCCGGTTGCCAGCGCGGTGCCAATCGCATTCGTGCCTGAAAGCAGTTCGTCCCAGCTCTGGCCGGAAACCAGAGATACGTTCTCGGCCGCACTCTGGGTTCGGCTGTCGCCCTCAACGGACAGAATGACGCCCTGGGGGTCGGTCAGAATCATGATCGAACCGGTTTCCTCAAGTACGTCTTTTGCCATTTGCATGACCGGCTGACTGCAGGTCAGCAGATCGGCATGCTGTTCCTGCAAGTTGCGCAACGAGGCGCCCTCTAGCGCAGGGGACGTGGTCGGATGAAATGGGTCAAGTTGCGCGTGCAGGCAGCGTTGCCACGAGTCAGTCACTAGAGGACGCAGTGCGTCTGAATGGCAGGGACCGCCGTGAACGATGCGCTCCCAGACTGACATGACAAGGCCATTCTTTTCGGGGTCGGATAGCCTTTGTGATCTTTTGGTCTTGATCATATTGTCTCCCGCTTTGTGCTGATACTTATCACTACCTTCAGCCTTTCCGGTAGTGTGCCTGATTCCCCTTTAGCACTGAGTGACTGGCTTGCTCCTGACTGGTTCACTTAAGACTGGTTCGCTTAAGTCCGGATCGGTTAAGACCAGATTGCTTAAGACTGATTCGGTTAGTCTGGCGAAGGCCGCCTGTTGCATTTGTGGGGTTGATCGTATTGCTAACTATAACGTCGCAGGTCTTGATTTTGCAATATATGAAAAACCGATGGAGCATGCTTTTGCCGTAAGGCGAATTCATTTTTCTGCCGTGCCTTTGGTATGAATCGCGTTCGTCACGTCGTTCAAATTTCATACGTTGTCATCAAATACGTATGGGATTCGAACGTTCAGGACAGCGCTTTTTTTAAAATCAATAGTAGGAAAACTGAAGAGAAAAATAAATTTTTCAGAAAAATCAGATGGTTGAATATCGATAAAAAAAGTTGGCCCGGAAATTGCTATATCTCTGCGCACGACAGTCAATTCTGTTGTTCAGGCAGCCCGGTGGACGCAATGGCAATGCGCCTGTCTGGTTGCGAGGTTAGCAATTATTCGGAGACAAAAATATGCAAACTGAATCAATGCCCGTTCAGGTAATGGGTATCGATGCCGGCGGCACGATGACCGATACCTTTTTCGTCAGCAGCGACGGCAGGTTCGTTGTCGGCAAGGCCCAGAGCAACCCTGGCGACGAGTCCCAGGCAATTTACGAATCCTCCCAGGATGCCCTGGCACCCTGGGGACGCAGCGTTGAAGACGTCTATCCCCAGCTGCTCGCTTGCGTATATTCGGGAACAGCGATGCTCAATCGGGTGGTAATGCGCAAGGGGCTGGACGTTGGCCTGATGTGCAACAAAGGGTTCGAGGATATTCATTCGATGGGACGTGCACTGCAGAGCTATCTTGGCTATGCGCTGGAAGATCGTATTCATCTGAATACGCACCGCTACGATGAACCATTGGTGCCGCTATCGCGCACACGCGGGGTGACGGAAAGAACCGATGTACAGGGAAAAATCGTTATTCCACTGAATGAAGACGAAGTACGCTCCGTCACGCACGAGCTGGTCCATAGTGGCGCCAAGGCCATCGTCATCAGCCTGCTGCAGTCCCACAAAAATGGACAGAACGAGCAGCGCGCCCGCGATATATACCTGGAAGAACTCAAAAAAATGGGCAGCGATATTCCTGTCTTCGCAACGATCGACTACTATCCTTCCCGAAAGGAGAGCCATCGAACCAACACGACCGTGCTTGAAGCCTATGCGGCGGAGCCGTCGCGCGCCACGCTCAAACGCGTCAGTGATCGGTTCAAGAAACACGGCGGCAAGTTCGATTTGCGCGTGATGGCCACGCATGGCGGAACCATCGGCTGGCGAGCCAAGGAACTGGCCCGAACCATCGTCTCCGGCCCCATCGGAGGCGTGATCGGCTCGAAATATCTGGGCGAACTGCTTGGCTACGAGAATATTGCCTGCAGTGACATCGGTGGCACCAGTTTTGATATGGCGCTCATCACCAAAGGCAATTTTGCCATCAAGTCCGATCCCGACATGGCTCGGCTGGTGCTGTCGTTGCCACTGGTCGCCATGGACTCGGTAGGGGCAGGCGCCGGCAGTTTTGTTCGTATCGATCCTTACAGCGGCGCGATCAAGCTCGGCCCCGACAGCGCCGGCTATCGTGTCGGCATGTGTTGGCCTGAAAGCGGTCTTGATACCGTTTCGGTAACCGACTGTCACGTGATCCTGGGCTATTTGAACACCGACAATTTCCTGGGCGGGGCGATCAAGCTGGACGTCGATCGCGCACGCCGTTGTCTGAAGGAACAGATCGCCGATCCGCTGGGCCTGTCGGTCGAGGATGCGGCATCGGGTGTGATTGAACTGCTTGACCTGCAATTGCGTGAATATACGCGTTCCATTATCAGTGCCAAGGGCTACAACCCAGCCGATTTCGTCTGCTTCTCGTATGGCGGTGCAGGCCCGGTCCACACCTACGGCTATACCGAGGGCCTGGGCTTTGAAGATGTCATCGTGCCTGCATGGGCAGCCGGTTTCTCGGCCTTCGGTTGCGCTTGCGCCGAGTATGAATATCGGTATGACAAGAGTGTCGACATTGCGGTGCCACCTAGCGCCGGGGACGAGGTCAAGGTTGCAGCAGGCAAAACCCTGACCGAAGCGTGGGCCGAGCTTGCAGAGAAGGTGATCGAGGAGTTCATCATCAATGGCTTCAAGCGTGAAGATGTCATGCTGCGCCCAGGCTACAGCATGCAGTATCTTGGCCAGTTGAATGATCTGGAAATCGACTCTCCCATCAGCGCCGCCGCCACGGTGGCCGATTGGGAAAAACTGGTTGGCGCTTTCGATGAAACCTATGCCCGTGTGTATGCCACGTCGGCCAGTTCCCCTGAGCTCGGGTTCGGTGTCACCAGCGCCATCATGCGAGGCAGTGTGGTCTCCAAAAAACCCGAACTGCCAGAAGAGAAACTGGTCGGAGAGACGCCACCAAAAGAGGCGTTGCTTGGCAAGCGTCCATTCTACCGTCGCAAGGAATGGCAGCAGGCTGATGTCTGGTCCATGGAAAAACTGCAGGCCGGAAACCGTATCGTCGGTCCTGCTGTGATCGAATCTGACTCCACGACCTTCGTGGTGCCCAAAGGGTTCGAAACCAGACTCGATACACACCGCTTGTTCCATCTGAAAGAAGTCAAATAGAAAGCAGGAGACACATATGAATAATATGATGACAAAGAACGTGTTCGGTCCGGGGGAGTTGCTGGGCAACGGCAAGACGCTGCGCGAACATCGTAACGAGGTTCTGTCGAAAACGCGCGAGACCGGGCACTACAACGGCCTGAGCACGCTGCACTTCAAGGAAAAGGATCCGATCCGCTATGAGAAAATGTTTTCCAGGTTGCGCGGCGGTCTGGTTCATGCCCGCGAAACCGCGAAGAAAATCGCGGCCTCTCCGATCGTGGAGCAGGAAGGCGAACTGTGCTTTACGCTGTATAACGCCGCAGGCGATTGTATTCTGACCTCAACCGGGATCATTATCCACGTGGGTACCATGGGTGCGGCGATCAAGTACATGATCGAGAACGACTGGGAAGCCAACCCCGGCATCAACCCGGGTGATATGTTCACCAACAACGATTGCACCATCGGTAATGTTCACCCTTGCGATATTGCGACCATTGTTCCCATTTTCTGGGCAGATCGGCTGGTGGGATGGGTCGGGGGCGTGACCCACGTTATCGATACGGGCTCCATCAGCCCGGGCTCCATGTCCACTGGTCAGACACAGCGTTTTGGCGACGGCTATATGACGACCTGCCGCAAGACAGGTGTCAATGACCAGCCTCTGCGTGACTGGCTGCATGAAAGCCAGCGCTCCGTACGTACACCGAAGTACCTGATTCTGGATGAGCGTACCCGTATCGCCGGTTGCCATATGATCCGGGCGTTGGTAGAAGAAGTGATCGAAAGCGAAGGTGTCGAGGCGTTTGAAACTTTTGCTTACGAAATCATCGAGGAAGGGCGTCGGGGCTTGCGGCAACGGCTCAAGGATATGACCATTCCGGGCGTCTATCGCAAGGTGGCGTTTGTTGACGTGCCGTACGACCATGAAGATGTCAACCTGACGTCTTCTTACGCCAAAATGAATACGATCATGCACGCGCCCACAGAGCTTACGATCAGGCCGGATGGTTCTTGGCGCATGAACTTCGAAGGAGGCAGTCGCTGGTGCTGGCACAGTTTCAACGCCAACCAGGTCGCTTTCACCAGCGGTATCTGGGTGATGCTGACCCAGACGCTGGTGCCAACGCAACGGATCAATGATGGCGCCTATTACGCAACTGAGTTCCATATTCCCAAGGGAACATGGATGAATCCGGACGACCGCCGTACAGCGCATGCCGATGCCTGGCACTATCTTGTTTCCGCCTGGACCGGCATGTGGCGTGCCATGAGCCAATCCTATTTCAGTCGAGGTTATCTGGAAGAGGTCAATGCGGGTAACGGCAACACCAGTAACTGGCTGCAGGGTGGCGGTATCAACCAGGATGGTGAAATTCACGCCGTCAACAGCTTTGAGACGGCGGCCACCGGCACCGGCGCCTGCGCGGTCAAGGATGGCCTGAATCATGCTGCCGCCGTATGGAACCCCGAAGGCGACATGGGGGATATCGAAATCTGGGAAATGGCCGAGCCTTTGCTGTTCATGGGACGCACGGTCAAATGCAACTCAGGTGGCTATGGCAAGTACCGCGGCGGTTGCGGCCTGGAAACCTTGCGCATGGTATGGCACGCGCAGGACTGGACCATGTTCTTCTCGGGCAACGGCTACATGAATAGTGATTGGGGGATGATGGGCGGTTATCCTGCGGCCACCGGCTATCGCTTTGAAGCCCACCACACCGGGCTGAAAGATCGCATTGCCAATCGCGAGTCCCTGCCGCTGGGAGCCGATGCCAATCCGAACCATCCTGATTACGAGAAACATCTGGGCAAAGGCGCGGTGGTCAAGCGCGACAAGCAATGCATGACAACCGAAACCGTATTTGATGACCACGATTTGTACCTCAATTACATTCGTGGAGGCCCAGGTTTTGGTGATCCGCTGGATCGGGATCCTCAGGCGATTGCCCGGGATCTCAACTGCCGTTTCGTTCTGCCTGAATATGCCGAACGCGTCTATGGCGCGGTCATTGAAAAAGATGCCGATGGCGTATGGACGGTTGACGATAGCAAAACCGAAGAACGACGCAAGCAGATCCGCAAGGACCGCCTGAAACGCGCTGTTCCGGTACGCGACTGGATGAAACAGGAGCGCGAACGGATTATCGCCAAGGATGCGTCATTGCCGGTACGTCATATGTACTCAACCAGCTTCGGTCTGAGCGAACAATTCACCAACGAATTCAAGTCCTTCTGGGATTTGCCTGCCGATTGGTCGTTGCCCGAATCCGAGCTGGGTGTTCCATCCTTTGGCTCCACGTATCGCAATGACATTTCCGAAATGCCCGACGTTCGTACGGTCGTGCTGGTGGAAGAGTAAATCGAAGGGATCGGCGCCAAGGCAGCCGATCCCGCTACAACAATATTGGAGATAATTTATGTCAGTTTATACAAAGGAACAGGTCAAAAATCTGGTTGACGGCAAACTCGATTGGGATACGACCTTGCGCATGTTGCAAATGCCCAAGGACAAGGAACGTTTTGAAATGTATCGTGATGTCCTGCAGGCCAAAATGTCATGGAAGGACGAAATCATTCTGCCGCTGGGGCCGCATCTTCATATCGTGCGCTCGGCGAAAACCGGCGAGTGGATCACCAAATGTGAGTGCGGGCATGAGTTTTGTGCCTATGACAAAAACTGGAAACTGGAGGCGAGCATTTTTGTACGTGACACGCCTGAAGCAATGGAGGAAGTCTATCCATTGCTCATGGCACCCGACACGCAGTGGCAGGTCTATCGGGAATATTATTGTCCTGATTGTGGCGTCATGCTTGATGTAGAAGCGCCAACGCCATGGTATCCCGTGATTCACGATTTTTCGCCGGATATTGAGGCTTTCTATAAAGACTGGCTGGGTCTTCCTGTGCCAAAAAAAGGGAAGTGAAACGGCGACTGCATTGGCGCCAGGCAGGGACGTTAGCCTGTTAGCCAACATGGCATCTTAATGAAGAATCAGGGCAGCATCACGAGCGTCATTTTCGTTACGTTCGTGATGCTGCCCTGAAATGTTCACTTATTATCGTTTTCGTACAGCCATTCCATTAAAGGCATCAGCCTTACAGTAAAACCAGGCTCAGCAACCATACCGTGATCATCCCGGCCACGCCCTGAATCAGCGTGGCCATGGTCTGCGCATAATAGGCGGTTGATACACGCATGCGGCTAAATTGGGTAACCACCCAGAAGAAACTGTCGTTGGCATGAGAGACGGTCATCCCGCCAGCGCCAATGGCCATCACGGTCAGCACGCGTCCCATTTCGCTATCCAGACCCAATTGACCGAGCATCGGCGCAACCAGCGCAGAAGTCGTTACCAGCGCGACGGTGGTCGAGCCCTGAGCTGTTTTAAGTGCTGCCGATACGATAAAGGGCATGAACAGCCCAATGCCCATGGTCGACAGGGTCGTGCCGATATAGTCGCCCAGCGGCGTCACTTTCAGAATCGCGCCAAAAGCACCGCCCGCACCCGTGATAAGCAGAATCGGTGCGGCAGAAGTCAGCCCTTGGGCGACATAGTCATGAAACTGCTGGCGTTTGCCCGTACCCTTGAGCAGGAACATGGCAGAAATCAGACCTGCGAGCAGCGCAACGACCGGATGCCCAAGGAACAACAGGACGTTGGCAACGGTGCCTTGGCCTAATGGCTTGCTGGGAAAGGCAACAACCGAGCCAATGCAGATCAAGATGATGGGCAGGAAAATTGGCGTGAATGCCTGCGCTGCGCTTGGCAGCACGCCATAGTCTTCACGGGTTTTCATCAAGCCCTGATTCGGGCCCACAGGCACCACTGGTGCTTCCAGTTCAATGTCCTTTTTCAGGAAAATATTGGCCCAGAGCAAACCGGCCAACGCCGTGACCGCAGATACGACCAGACCAACCAGAATGACCAGGCCCAGATTGTCCCCCAGTCCCAGGTTGCCGGCAGCCGCGATCGGCCCCGGTGTGGGGGGGACAAAGGTGTGGGAAGCATACAGACCTGTTGCCAGCGCGACGCTCATGGCAATCAGCGAGACATTCATGCGTTTTGCAATGGCTTCCTTCAATGAATTGAGAATGACGTAGCCTGAATCACAAAATACCGGAATGGAAACCAGATACCCGATCACGGACATGGTCAGCGTCGGGAAACGGTTGCCCAGCAGCTTGATGATACTGTCAGCCATGGTAATGGCTGCACCCGTTTTCTCCAGTATGACGCCAATGATGGTGCCCAGTACAATCACAATCCCGATACTGCCCATGATGCCACCGAAGCCGGTGGTGATGTGTTTGACAATATCCAGCAGCGGCACCTGATACATGAAGCCGCCGATAAAAGCCGCTGCCAGCAAAGCCAGGAACGGATGAAGTTTGAGTTTGGTTGTTGCCAGTACGATCAGCGCGATCAATATGGCAAGAATGGCGACCAGGTACATTTCAGTTGTCCTAATTCAATTGTCGTAAAGGGTTGGGTACAGCGGGTAATAATTCGGCGATTGTATCTTAATTATTCCCGGAAATCGTGGTCTTTCCCGTGCGCTCACGCATGTGCAGGGTAGCCGATGCTGGCGGATCGGGCAGAGGACACAAGGTGCAGGTGGCGACGATATATCAATGCAAGGGGCGTGCAATCGGTCCGAATGACTTGCGCGGTGGCGCCTGAACTGCCTCGCATATTTGCGTTTTGATCGGCATCCTCACTGGCCGAGCGAACCGGCGGCCACGTCGACTTTCATCGCGCAGGCCGAGCCAGCCTTGTGCAAAATAACCCCTGCCTTGCCCATGGATAGCAGGGCCGTGCACCAGAAAAAGTAAAGGTCGTTAAGAAAA
>NZ_JBQEAU010000087.1:0-19793 GCF_052108595.1 Advenella sp. | reverse complement strand
GTAAAATGCGTCAGCAGGACAGGCAACCCCTGGTCCAGCAGCGCCTGCACCAGCGGCTGGGCGGCCCGCGTCTCGCCCAGGCTGACGGCATGCACCCACACCGGCCGGGCAAAATCGAATACCGATTCGGCATAACCCTCGTCATCGTCATGCGGGCCGGCCTGCTGTCTTTCGGTATAACGGCCATATCGCTCGGGACCACGGATATCCCAAACGCCGCCAGCCTTGCGCGCGCGCCGTTGCAACCACCACAGCAGCAAGGGTGAGGCCATTCTTAGGGTTGCAGTATAAAAAAAGCGATTCATGTTCTGATTCTAGGTACCGGGACGGCCACAAGGAAGGATCACTGTCAGGCCTGCAAAGCCTGTTTCAGTTTTGACACCACCATATCTTGCGTTGGCGGCAGGCCCCGGTCGCCCAGGCTCGCAGTAAAGCCGGCGCCTTCCAGGGGCGTGCGCACCGGTGTAGAGGCGCTGTAGATACCGATAGTGGGACGACCAAGCGCCGCCGCCAGGTGCGTCAGACCGCTATCGAGACCGACCATAATTTTGCAGGCTGCCAACAGTTTAGCAACTTCGGTCAGGTTCATTCTGGGTAAAACTTCGGCATTATCGAAATCCCGTATAAGGGCGTGTGCCCTGGCCGTCTCTTTTTCGTTCCCGGCAAGCAGCTTCAGCCCCAACCCTGCCTGCTTGAGCAGACCAAAGACGACCAGCCAGTCCTGTTCGGGCCATAACTTGTCTTCTCGACTGGCCGACGGCATGATGACTGCATAATCCTGTATCGGCGTGTTATCGGTAAAGGACTGCAGACCGAAATCGGGATCCCCCGAGAAGGTATAACCCAGCGCAGCAGAGGCCAGCAGGCGCTGACGGCGCACCGCCGGCTGCCAGAATTCGACCTTATGGCGATCATGATAAAAAAGCGAGGCCAGCGACTCACGTGCCGAACGCCAGTCCAGGCCGTGGCGCCGACCTTTTGCCTGGCGCACAACCCAGGCCGATTTCATTAGCCCCTGCATGTCCAGCACAATATCGTAATCCCGCTTGTGCAGGTTCTGGGCGAAGGCTCGCCGTTCGCTGCAGGCCTGCCGCGAGAGCCATTGCTTGCGCCAGCGGCGGTGGGAAATGACAATCACCTCGTGCACGGCAGGATGCCAGGCAGGAATTTGCGCAAAATTTTCTTCCACGACCCAGTCGATTTGCGCACCAGGCACATGCCGATGAATGTCGGAGATGGCCGGTAGCATATGCACCAGATCTCCCAGGGAAGACGAGCGAACAATCAGGATTTTTTTTGTCATCGTAGCGATTTTCGTACTGTGACATGCCTGAAGGTCTGCCACGGGGTAACTGAGTGCAAACTCAATGGGCAAGCTGCGGCAGCCGCAACCTGCAGTTGCCAACGCCAGGCACGCCCTGAGTATTGGCCGCTATTGTAGCGAAGAATGAGGCGTTGCTGCACCCGGCTTTCGCAAAGCAAGCTGCGCCTGGGCGCAAAACCCGCAAATTGGGAGCAACCAGTGTCGGATGGATACATTTCAGGCCAGTTCCAGTTCGGCCAGGATCGGCGCATGGTCGGAAATGCGTGCCCAGGGCAGCCCCTTGAGCACCTGCGCCGACAGGATGGTAAAGCCGCGTTGATACATGCGATCCAGCCGCAGCCAGGGGAACATGGCCGGGAACGTACGCGGTGGCGCCAATTGATCCACTGCCATCAGGCCGCGACCGTCCATCATGCTACGCAATGACGTTTTCAGGCGCGGCAACTCGTTATCTATCCGCAGCGGACTGTTGGCGAACACCTCGTGCAGCCCCAGTTCGTGATCGAAATAAGGCGCCAGTTTCTCGTTCCAGTCGTTGAAATCGCCGGCCAGAATAAGCGGCTCATGATCCGGCACCAGCCGCTTGATGCGTTCGATGATGGCAACGGCCTGCCGGCCGCGACTGGCGGCAAACAGCCCCAGATGCGCGACAAAACAGTGAACCGTTTTGCCGTCGACTTCCACCCGTGCATGTAACACACCGCGCTGCTCCAGCCGATGGTCGGAAATATCCTCGTTTTCATGCTCCACAATGCGAAACCGGGAAAGCAATGCATTGCCGTGATCGGTGTCGGTGCGTACAGCATTGCAGCCATAACAGACATCCATCGACAAATGATTTGCCAGCATATCCTGCTGCGCGTGTAACGACTCGAACCGGCTGTTGCGGCCCTGCACTTCCTGCAGAAATACCAGATCAGCGCTCAGTTGTGTCAACCCGGACTGCAGATCGGCAAGCGACACGCGCTTGCCAAATGCTGACTTGCCTTTGTGGATGTTATAGCTGACAACTTTGAGTGTAGTCATGATTTATGCTTATCCGAACAGAAACAGACGCCCAAGCAGATCAAGCACCACACCGATGACCGGCAGCAGCACCACCTGCAACAGACCAAAGGCGATCAAGCCAAGCACAATGAAAAATCCGTAGGGCTCCAGCCGCTGATATGCAATGGCCCACCTCGTAGGCAGAAAGCCGGCGATGATGCGGCTGCCGTCCATGGGAGGAATAGGCAGCAGATTAAAGACCATCAGGAAGATATTGAGCGTAAAGCCGGCAATTGCCACCTTCCACCAGTAACTGTCCAGCAAACCAAAACCCAGCAACAGACGCGCCGTGATCACCCACAAGATCCCCATTAACAGATTGGCCAGGGGCCGAGCCAGCGCCAGCAGGATACTATCCCGCTTCGGGTTTGCAAATTGTGACTCGTTCACTGGAATCGGCTTGGGCCAGCCCACCACAAAACCCGGGTTGGCGGCGATCAGCAGCAACGGCACGAGAATGGTGCCGATGGGATCAATATGTTTGGCAGGATTAAGTGTAAGGCGGCCCAGCATGAGCGCCGTGCGATCGCCCAGCTTGTGGGCGACAAAGCCGCGTGCCGCTTCGGCAAGCGTAATGGCAAAAATCAGCGGAATGGCGTAAATGGTAATGGCACGAATAATGTCATTCATGATGGCGGCGCCCCTCACGGCAACGGACTGGCCGTTCGGCAACGATGGCCTGTAGCCAGGCCTGCCCGCTTCCACCATTCACACAACGATCGCCCGGAGAACCCGGTACGCCGACAACAACTTGATTCAACATATTTTTCATGACCCTATTTTAATCGTGAAAACCCACAAAAGAATGACAACCGGGTACCCCATGCGATTTCAGCTGCGCTGCAGATCTTGCATTCGGTTACGTGATTTGCCGCAATTTACCCGGTGATCCCGTATAAAATCGGGGCGCAGTCATATAATTTCAAAGAAAAAAACAACCTGCCTGTCTCATTGTCGGTGGGTTTGCAACAGAGGGATCAAGATGCGATTAGACGATCAGGAACAAAGCAGCAATGTGGAAGACCGCCGTGGATCCGGCGGCTCTGGCCGTGGCCGTGGCATGCGGCTGGGTGGGGGCAAGATCGGCATCGGCACGATCGTCGTTGCACTGGCCGCCTGGTATTTCCTGGGCATCAATCCGATGACCATTCTGGGCGGTGACGATATCCAGCAGGAACCCGCCGGGCAGTCACAACAGGCCGGCGGGCCGGTTGCCGATGACCAGGACAAAGTATTTATGTCCAAGGTGCTCAAGACCACCGAAACTGTCTGGTCTGGCATCTTCAAGCAAAATGGCGGCACGTATCAGAATCCGGCACTGGTGCTCTACTCCGGCGCCACCCGCTCCGCCTGCGGCGTTGGTCAGGCCGCGATGGGGCCGTTTTATTGTCCCGAAGATCGCAAGGTGTATATGGACATGAGCTTCTTTCATCAGATGGGCGCGCAAATGGGGGTTCAGGGTGACTTTGCGCAGGGCTATGTGCTGGCTCATGAAGTTGGGCATCATGTACAGAATCTGCTGGGCGTCATGGACAAAATGGCCCAGGCGCGTAGTTCAATGAACGAGCGCCAGGCCAACGATCTGTCGGTGCGCGTCGAACTGCAGGCAGACTGCTTTGCAGGTATCTGGGCGCATGAACTGCAGAAAGAAGGCACTATTATTGAAGACGGCGACATTGAGGAAGCCATGAACGCCGCCGCAGCGGTTGGCGACGATCATATCCAGAAGCAGGCTCAGGGCTATGTAGTGCCCGACTCCTTTACGCACGGCTCTTCAGAGCAGCGCATGAGCTGGTTCAAGCGCGGCCTGGCCGGCGGCGATATGAAACAGTGCAATACGTTTGCGCAGCAGTAAGGACGGGATGAATCGAATATCTGGACGATCCTAAGGAGTAGCATATGAACGCGCTTAATCATCCTCATCCTGGCCTCATTCTGCGTGAAGACGTCATTGTTCCATTGGGTCTAACAGTAGGCGATGCCGTCGAAAAATTAGGCATGTCTCGAACTGCATTTTCACGTGTGATCAATGCAAAGGCGGGGATTAGCCCCGATTTGGCAATCAGGCTGGAAACGGCCGGCATCAGTTCCGCCCGCTTCTGGATTGCCTTACAAGCTGAATACGATCTTGAAAAAGCCAAGCAGCATAAGCAGCCAAAAGTTGCCCGTTTAATGGTTAAACCGGCGCTGACCTGACTGAAAAACTGCTAAGGAACGCCTATGCGCATGACTCGGCAATACATCAATTTCTCATGAAAAGCCGACGATTTCGTTTGTCCGTTAGCGCCTCCCCCTATAAAACCCAAACCGGGGTCTGCACGGAGTCAATCGCCCTTATTTGCCCAAACACTCGCCCTGCTCAGAACTTTCTCTTGCGCGCCGCTTCGCCTTGATTGCGATGAATATCATGTGTCACAAATGAAATATCATTATCGGGCATGGCAAGATAGTCGGGGTGCGATAGCGTACTGCGAATGTCCTTAAGCCCGGATTTCCAGTGATCGCGCATGGCACTTACGCCGAACTGATAATCTTTGTTGAACGACTCGTACTCGCGATCGCGGTAAATAAGTTGAATCACATTGCAGTGCTTGCTGTCGGCGATCGCCCGGGCCATATCCAGTGTTTCCGCGTCCAGCGTATGCTTGTCTGGTAACTGCTCAAGCACTTTGGCCATGACCGAACGCATGCGTTGCGTGCGTGCCCATTGATTGGTGACGAGCCGGGTACGGCTGGAGAACTGGATTTCCTTGACCCGGTCATAGACCTGCAGCATATTGTCTGGCAAATGCCCGCGGGCGCTCCATAAGTCCACCTGGAAGACCAGTGTGTCGGCGTTCACTTGCGCATCCAGCACATAGCCCAGCGGTGTGTTGGACATGATCCCGCCGTCCCAGTAATACTCGCCATCGATCAGAACCGGCGCGAAGGCCGGCGGCAATGCGCCGGAAGCCATGAAGTGCGCCGGTGTCAGACGGTGCCTGTCGTTGCAGAAATAGGTGAAGTTGCCGGTGCGCACATTCACAGCGCCGACCGATACGTTCAGGTGCCCATGGTTGATCAGGTCAAAATCACACAGCCGTTCAAGCGTCTCGCGCAATGGCGTCATGTCATAAAAACCGGTATGCTCAATGCTGCCTTTCGCATACAACGAGGGTGGCGGAAAGCGCGGCGTGAAAAAGCCTTTTTGCCCGTCCATCATGGCAGACATGCCATACATGGCCGATAGGCTGCTGCGGGTCAGGTCATTGAACCGGAACAGGCTTTGTTCCAGCCACGGCATCAGCCCAAAACCATTATTGGACTGGCAGATGGTATCCCAGAACTCATGGAGCCGTTGCGCGCGTTTGCCCGGCGGGTTTCCGGCAATGATGGCGGTGTTAAGCGCGCCAATGGAGATGCCGGAAATCCAGTTGGGCTCTATTTCGGCCTGCTCCAGGCCTTCAAATACGCCGGCCTGGTAGGCGCCAAGCGCCCCACCACCTTGTAAAACCAGCGCAATCCGTTCGTACTCGGGTAACTGAACCATAAATATGCTCTACTGCATGAACCAGCCGTGGCTGACCACGACCGATTGACCGGTAAGCGCGTTATTGGGAAACGCGGCCAGAAACAGGGCCGTCTGGGCGATATCCTGCGGCGTCGTAAATTCGCCATCCACTGTCCCCGCCAGCATCACGTTCTTGATCACCTCTTCTTCCGAAATACCCAATTCCTTGGCCTGTTCAGGAATCTGTTTTTCCACGATGGGCGTGCGTACAAAGCCAGGGCAGATCACATGCGAGCGCACATTGTGGGCAGCGCCCTCTTTGGCCAACACCCGGGCCAGCCCCAGCAAGCCGTGCTTGGCGGTCACATAAGGCGCTTTCAGTTTTGAGGCCTCATGAGAATGCACCGATCCCATATAAATAACAACGCCTTTTTTTGCCTTGTACATATGCTGCAGGGCCGCCTTGGTGGTCAGGAATGCACCATCCAAATGAATGGCCAGCATCTTTTTCCACTTTGCAAATTCGAACTTGTCGATAGACTCGATGGTCTGGATGCCTGCATTTGACACCAAAATGTCCAGCGCGCCAAAGTGCGCGACAAGATCGTCCACGCCCTTGTTGACCTGCGCTTCGTCGGTCACGTCCATGGCAATCCCGAAGGCTTTTCCACCCGCAGCATTAATTTGCTCTGCCACCTCGTTGGCGCCGTCCAGATTCAGGTCTGCAATGCCCACTGCGGCACCGGCCTTGGCATACGTTTCGGCAATTTCCTTGCCCAGGCCGCTGGCCGCGCCGGTAACCAATGCCACTTTGCCGGCGAGTGAGGTTTGTACTTCGGTTGTCATTACATCTCTCCTGAAATTTCAATGAGCGGGTGGCGGGTACGCGCCCGAAGACAGGCCCTTGCCACTGGCGAGTAAACAAATAGGAACGGAACACCAGAATAACAAAATTATAGGCCCACTGATTCGGTTACGCAGTAGCGCAACACATACATGCCGCAAATGGACGAAAAAAAAGCCAGAATCCGATTCTGGCTTTTTCTCTGGCTTATTCGACGACTGTTTTATTACGCAAACGAATATGCAGCTCACGCAATTGCTTTTCATCGACTGGCGATGGCGCCTGCGTAAGCAGACACTGCGCCCGTTGTGTTTTGGGAAAAGCAATCACGTCACGGATGGACTCGGCGCCAGCCATCATGGTCACCAGGCGATCCAGCCCCAGGGCCAGGCCGCCATGCGGAGGCGCGCCGTACTGCAGCGCATCCAGCAGGAAGCCGAATTTGGCGCGTGCCTCTTCATCGCTGATGTTCAGGGCACGGAATACCTTGCTTTGCACTTCTTCGCGATGGATACGGACTGAACCGCCGCCGATTTCCCAGCCGTTGAGCACCAGATCATACGCCTTGGCGTAAGCCTTGGATGGATCAGTGGTGAGAAAATCCTCGTGACCATCTTTCGGGCTGGTAAAGGGATGGTGCGCGGCGAAATATCGTCCCTCTTGCTCGTCATACTCGAACATCGGGAAATCAACCACCCACAACGGCTTCCAGCTGTCTTCGAACAGGCCGGTGGATTTGGCAAAGTCACTGTGGCCCAGCTTGACACGCAAGGCGCCCATGGCGTCGTTCACGACTTTGGCCTTGTCGGCGCCAAAGAAAATGATATCGCCGGCGGCAGCGCCCGAACGTTGCAGGATTTCATTGATCGCGGCGTCGTGCAGGTTTTTCACGATCGGCGACTGCAGGCCTTCGCGACCCTTGGCCGGGTCGTTGACCTTGATCCATGCCAGGCCCCTTGCACCGTAGATGCTGACAAACTGGGTGTAGTCGTCAATTTCCTTGCGTGACAACTCGGCACCACCCGGTACGCGCAATGCGACAACACGTCCGCCCGGCTGGACCGCAGCGGCAGAGAACACCTTGAAGTCAACGTCTTTCATCACGTCGGTCAGTTCAGTAAACTCCAACTTGACGCGCATGTCCGGCTTGTCGGACCCGAAACGGCGCATGGCTTCGTCCCAGCCCATGATCGGGAAGCGTGCATCCAGGTCCACGTTCTGCACCTGCTTGAACACATGGCGCACCATGCCTTCAAAAATTTCACGAATCTCTTCTTCGTTCAGGAACGAGGTTTCGCAATCGATCTGTGTGAATTCAGGCTGGCGATCGGCGCGCAGGTCCTCATCGCGGAAACATTTGACGATCTGATAGTAACGATCAAAGCCGGCCACCATCAGCATTTGCTTGAACAGCTGGGGCGACTGTGGCAGGGCAAAGAACTGCCCATCATGCACCCGTGATGGCACCAGATAATCGCGGGCGCCTTCGGGTGTGCTTTTGGTCAGCATGGGTGTTTCGATATCGATAAAGCCAAGCCCGTCCAGGAACTTGCGCACTTCGATGGAAACCCGATAGCGCAGCATCAGGTTGCGCTGCATTTGCGGGCGGCGCAAGTCCAGTACGCGATGCGTCAGGCGGGTCGTTTCAGACAGGTTTTCGTCATCAAGCTGAAACGGCGGTGTGACGGAGGCATTGAGCACTTCGACTTCGCGGCACAGTACTTCAATTTCACCCGAGACCAGCTCCTTGTTGGAGGTGCCTTCGGGGCGGCGGCGCACCAGACCGGTAATACGGATGCAGTATTCGTTACGGATTTCTTCCGCTATTGCAAAGGCCTGCGCATTGTCGGGATCGAAAACGATCTGTGCAATGCCTTCGCGGTCACGCAGATCAATAAAAATCACGCCGCCATGATCGCGGCGACGGTGCACCCAGCCGAAAAGGGTGACAGTTTGATCCAGCTGATCAAGGCTGACTTGACCGGTGTAGCAGGTACGCATGAAAAATGCTCCGAAATTCTTTGATTTTGTGTAAATGCTTGAAGCGGCACAGGCCAGAGGCACTGCGCCGCCGCTGGCAGACGGCAAATTATGCAGCGCTGCCTTCAGATGAGGATGGGGTCGGCGCGGCCGCGCTCTGACCGGCACTGCCCGTGTCGGACTTGGCCGCAGCGTTGCCGGCGCCATTGCTGCCGCCGCGGAAATCGGTTACATACCAGCCAGAGCCCTTGAGCTGAAAACCGGCAGCAGTAACCTGCTTGGAAAACGTGCTTTGACCACACTCGGGACAAGTGGTCAGCGGCGCATCGGACATTTTTTGCAGCACATCCTTGGCATGGCCGCAGGCGCTGCATTTATATGCATAAATAGGCACAACGAACTCGCAAAAAAACAGGGTGAAAAGAGATACAAACCCGAACGGGGCGACCCAAAAAATGGGGCGCATTCGGGAATGCATATAGGGACTTATCCCCAAAGTAACCTCTTATTTTATCGCAATTTACAGACCTGTATTTCCCAGAAGTTGCACCGGCAGCAAAAACATGGCCGCGGCCACCAGTGTCGGAACCAGCGCCGCCAGCAACAAGTATTTGGGCGAGATCGCCTCATCGGGAAAACACCCCTTGAGGATGGAAAACCCGGCCGGATTGGGCGCATTGGCAATCACGGTCAGACCACCGCCGGTCACCGCGCCGGCAACCAGCATATAGCGCCAGACCTCGTTGGTGCCCTCCACCAGCGAGCCCAGATACGTTAATGCTGCGTTATCGGTAATTGCCGTCAATGCCGTTGCACCCCAGTACAGCAACGCGGGCGACAGCCCTGCCAGCAAATCCTGCAGCCACCATTGCTGCAACCCGCCCAGCACAATAAGCCCCGCCAGAAAGAACGCCACCATGAGCGCCTCTTTGATCATCAGCTTGTCCTGATAGTGTTCGTAGGCCGAGCAATAACCCACAAACAGCATCATCAACCCGATGAACACGGCCGGATGGTGGGCGAAAATCACAATACTGGCCAGAAATGCCAGATGAATCAGAATGACGAACCAGGGCACCGGCGCACGTTCGTCACTATTGGTCCGGGTCTGTTCATTGGCATGCTCGCCGGCGACCACCAATTCCTTGCGCATCAGAAAGGTAAGCGCACTGGCATTGATCACCACCGCAATCGCTGCCTTCCAGCCGAAATGGGTTGCCATGTACGCAGAATCCCAGCCAAATGAGCTGGCCACCATCAGCACTGGCGGGGCAGCATAGGACGTAAGCACCCCACCGATGGAAATATTGACGAACAGCACGCCCACGGCCATGTATTTGAACCGGGTATGGCTGCTGTGATCAAAGAATGCACGCTTGAGCAACAAGGCGGCCAGCGTCATCGCAGCCGGTTCGGTAATAAACGACCCGGCCAGCGGGACCAGTGTCAGGGTCAGAAAAAAGGTGGCGATAGAGGTCTGCAGGGGCAGCACGCGGGCCAGATAGCGCACCGTTGTGCCGACCATCACCAGAATAGGCCGGCTGGCGGCAACGACCATGATCGCAAATACGAACAGCGGCTCGGTAAAGTTTCGGCTGTCCATATACTTGACCGCGCTCTCGAGCCCGCCGGTCACGCCCATGAAGATGATCAGAATGGACGCCCATAAGCCGAATACCGCCTCGACCTCCGAAAAAACATGCCACAAGCCCGAGTGCGGCCCGCCCTCATGTGCTTTTCTGGCAAAAAACGGCACCGAAAAGGTGTGCACAATGGCAATCGCAAACAGTACCGTTGCGATCAACTCGATCATGTCCGGCATGATTATCCTTTATTTGTCACTAACGAAATGGGGGGATTTTACGGACATCCCCATGATGATTTCAATCGAAACACAGACAAATAAGGGTTTATCTGTGCACGATCAGGCAGATTACACCCTGGCGCCAACGTAGGCATCCAGCCATACCTGGCAGAGCGCCTGCATACCGGCTTTGTCCTCTTGGGTAAAACGGTCAGGCTTGGGACTGTCCACATCCCAAACGCCGATCAGCTTATCATCCCTGAACAAGGGAATGACAATTTCCGAACGGGACGCCGCATCGCAGGCAATATGGCCCGGAAAGGCAAATACATCAGGCACCAGCTGGGCTTGGCCGGTCGCGGCCGCCGTGCCGCATACGCCTTGTCCCATTGCAATACGTACGCAGGCAATCTTCCCCTGGAAAGGCCCCAGCACCAACTGGCTGCCATCATGAAAATAAAAGCCGGCCCAGTTCAGATCGGGTACGGTGTGATACACCAGCGCCGCCAGATTAGCCGCATTGGCAATATGGCTGGGTTCGCCGTCAAACAGCGAGCGCGCCTGGGCAACCAGTGTGTCGTACATGGCTGGCACCGACTCAAAGCCGGAAGAATGATCGAAACTGAACATAATCGGTCTTGGATAGAGTGAGCACCGCAGTTGTGCAAAGACAGACCCAAAGCGAGGCGCCCACGCACAACAAGCGGCGATATTGACTGGCAGGCTTGATTGACAAAAACCATACCGCGGGACTCCGATTGTATCCACAAACCCGGTCCTGGCAGCAAAAACCACTGCCAGCTTCGCAGGAAATTGCGTCATACCCGCCGCGCGGCCCCCTTGGCTGGCAAAACCTTTAAAATCGCTCTTTCAGTATCAAATACGCCGCGAACCCTTGCGACACTTAGCACATACCATGGCCAGCACTCACTCTGATCTTAACGACATTCGCCACAACGACTGGGTGGAACATTATCTGCCCACCGCCTGGCGTCCGTACGCGCGGCTTTGCCGGCTGGACCGTCCTGTTGGCACCTGGCTCACGTTGCTGCCGTGCATCGCGGCGCTGATCCAGGCCCAGCACGGCATGCCCACGCTGCTGCGCTTTGTGGTTTTCTGCCTGGGTGCCTTGCTCATGCGCAGTGTGGGCTGCACCGTCAATGACATCTGTGATCGCAACTTCGACAAGCATGTAGAGCGCACCCGCTTTCGCCCATTGACCAGCGGCCAGATCTCGCTCAAACAGGCCATTATCTTTCTGTTCGCGCAACTGATGGTGGCCGCCCTGCTGCTGTTTTTCATCAATACCTACAGCCGCTGGCTGGCTGTGGCCCTGGTGCCGCTGGTTTTCATCTACCCGTTGTGCAAGCGCTTTACCTATTGGCCGCAATTGGTGCTGGGCGTCGCTTTCAATTGGGGAATGCTGATGGCCTGGTCTGATACCACCAATAGCGTACCGCTGGCTGCCGTTCTTATGTGGATGGGGGCGGTCACGTGGCAGATCGGCTATGACACCATCTATGCCTATACCGACATGAAGGACGATGAACAGCTGGGGCTGCGATCCACCGCGCTTCGCTTCAGGAACCAGGGACTGGCCTGGCTTATCGGATTTTACGCCGCCACTGTTATCTTGTGGACCCTGCCCGGCATCATGCTGGGGTTCGGCTGGCTGTATTATGTATTCATGCTGGCTATTGCCCTGCATTTTTACTGGCAATTGTCTACCTTTGATATACAAAATCCGGGCCGCAGCTTTACGCTGTTTCGCGCCAACATCTGGACCGGCAGCCTGCTGGTAGCCGGCTCGCTAGGCGGCACGCTGCTGTAAGCACAAAATGTGGTGCACGCTCGTGCGACTGCGACGGTCGGCATCGGCTGGCCGACCCGCATTGCGGGCGATTGCACCCAAGACATAAATGGCATTCGTTGCGCCATATTGGATCGCATGCGCACGCCCAGGCTTGCTTGCGGGCACATACGAAAGCCAGCTGGCAACGGCGACATTGTCGCCAAACCCACCCCACGCTCAAGCAAGCCACCCGCCTGCGGTTAACCTGATTTTCCATCAAACCAATATCAACAAATAATTCAATAAATCCAAAGGTTAACCTAAAAATAAAGGGTTAACCCTAATATTAATTTAGCCACAGATTCGGTACGCTCAGCGTCATCACCCGAACCAGACTTGAGTTGCATATGGCTACGACTACTACACTAGGCATCAAGGTCGATACCGACCTGAAAAACCGCCTTCAATATCACGCAGACAAATTGAACTGTACCCCGCACTGGCTGCACAAACAGGCCCTGATTACGTATCTGGAACAGATCGAACGCGGCCTGACGCCCGACGAGCTTCGGCATCTGGCGCCGGCCGCCACAGACAATGACGGCGCCGTGACCTATCAGCAGGACAGCCGCAAGCCGCCTTTCTACGCGTTCGGCCAGGACGTGCAGCCGCAATCGGTGTTGCGCGCCGCCATCACTTCGGCATATCGCCGGCCCGAGCCCGAATGCGTGCCATTGCTGCTGGAACAGGCCGCATTGGTCAAGCCCGAACAGACACGGGAACTGGCGCTCAAACTGGTCAAGTCGCTCAAAGAAAAAAGCCCCGGCGGCGGTGTCGAAGGCCTGATCCATGAATTTGCCCTATCCAGCCAGGAAGGCGTCGCACTCATGTGCCTGGCCGAAGCGCTGTTGCGCATCCCGGACCGCGCCACGCGCGATGCGCTTATCCGCGACAAAATCAGTCATGGCGACTGGAAATCGCATATGGGCAGCTCTCCCTCCCTGTTCGTCAACGCCGCCACCTGGGGGCTTATGCTCACAGGCAGACTGGTGGCCGTCAATAGCGAGCAGAACCTGTCCAAAGCCCTGACGCGCATGATTGCAAAAGGCGGCGAGCCGCTTATCAGGCAGGGCGTGAACATGGCCATGCGCATGATGGGCGAACAATTTGTATCGGGCCAGACTATTTCGTCGGCCCTGGCCAACAGCCGCAAATTCGAGGCCGAGGGCTTTCGCTACAGTTACGATATGCTGGGCGAAGCTGCCACCACGGCGGCCGACGCACAGCGTTATTATGAATCATACGAACAGGCGATTCATGCCATCGGCAAAGCCTCCGGCGGGCGGGGCATTTATGAAGGGCCGGGCATTTCCATCAAACTGTCCGCCCTGCACCCACGGTACTCGCGCGCCCAGCGCGACCGCATCATGAGCGAACTGCTGCCGCGCCTGGTTGCGCTGACGCGTCTGGCCCGCTCCTACGATGTAGGCCTGAACATCGACGCCGAAGAGGCCGACCGGCTTGAACTCTCGCTGGATTTGCTGGAAGCGCTTTGTGCAACGCGTGAATTCGAAGGCTGGAATGGCATTGGGTTTGTGATCCAGACCTATCAGAAACGCGCCCCTCATGTGATTGATTATATTATTGATCTGGGTCGCCGCACCCGCCACCGCCTGATGATCCGACTGGTCAAGGGCGCCTACTGGGACACCGAAATCAAACGCGCGCAACTGGATGGCCTGGAAGGCTATCCGGTGTATACCCGCAAGGTCTACACCGATGTCTCCTACCTGGCTTGTGCCCGCAAACTGCTGTCGGCGCCCGATGCCGTGTACCCGCAATTTGCCACGCACAATGCGCAAACGCTGGCTGCCATTTATCACCTGGCAGGAAACAATTACTACCCAGGCCAGTATGAATTTCAGTGCCTGCATGGCATGGGTGAACCACTGTATTCCGAAGTGGTCGGCAGCAAGAAGCTGAATCGTCCCTGCCGTATTTATGCACCCGTTGGCACACACGAAACGCTGCTGGCCTATCTGGTGCGACGCCTGCTGGAAAACGGCGCCAATACGTCATTTGTCAATCAGATCGGCGACGATAACATTGATATCAATACACTGGTTGCCAATCCGATCGAGGTGGCCAGCGCCATAACGCCGCTGGGCGCGCCGCACGAGAAAATTGCGCTGCCGCGCGATTTGTACAGCACCGATGGCAAACCCGGCAGACGCAATTCCAGCGGTCTGGACCTGAGCAACGAGCATCGCCTGGGCTCTCTTGCCGCGGCGCTACTCAATGGCGCCACCCAGCCCTGGCTGGCCGCACCCACGCTGTACAACGCCGACAGCAGCGAAAGCGACACCGCAAACCGCAAGCCTATGCTCAATCCAGCCGACCATCGCGATGTGGTCGGGCAAGTGATTGAAGCGAGTACGCAGGATGTGGACCAGGCCATGGCTGCAGCCACCACGATGGCGCCTATCTGGCAAGCCACGCCCATCGAAGACCGGGCCAATGCCCTGCGCCGTGCCGCGCAGTTGCTGGAGTCGCGCATGCAGCCATTGCTTGGCCTGATCGTGCGCGAAGCCGGTAAATCGCTGCCCAACGCCATTGCCGAGGTGCGCGAAGCCGTAGACTTCCTGCGCTATTATGCCGATCAGATCGAAGACAACTTCAATGAAGACCATCATCGTCCACTGGGACCGGTGCTGTGCATCAGCCCCTGGAACTTCCCGCTGGCAATCTTCACCGGGCAGGTCAGCGCCGCGCTGGCAGCCGGAAACACCGTACTGGCCAAACCGGCCGAGCAGACCCCATTGATTGCGGCGCAGGCCGTGGCCATCCTGCATGAAGCCGGCATCCCCAAAGAAGCGGTACAGCTGCTGCCAGGCGCGGGCGAAACCGTAGGCGATCAGCTCGTGTCGCACCCGGACATTCGCGGCGTGATGTTTACCGGCTCCACCGAAGTGGCGCGCATTATTGCCGGCAAGCTGGCCGGCCGCCTGGACAACCACGGCCACCCGATCCCGCTGATTGCCGAGACCGGGGGCCAGAACGCCCTGATCGTAGACTCCTCTGCCCTGGCAGAACAGGTTGTCTACGACGTGCTCAACTCCGCGTTTGATTCTGCCGGTCAGCGCTGCTCTGCCCTGCGGGTGCTGTGTATTCAGGAAGATGCTGCCGATCACGTACTGACCATGATCAAGGGCGCCATGAAGGAATTGTCGGTAGGCTGCCCCGATCTGCTGTCTACCGATGTGGGTCCGGTCATCGACGCGCAGGCGCGCCAGATCATCGAGCGCCATATACTCAAAATGCGCCAGTCAGGACATGCGGTGGAACAGCTGCCAATGGACGCGTCCACCGAAAAAGGCACTTTTGTCTCACCGGCAATTATCGAGCTCAATGACATCAGCGAGCTTGAGCGCGAAGTATTCGGCCCCGTACTGCACGTGGTGCGCTACAAACGGCCAGAGCTGGATGCACTGGTCGACAAAATCAATGCGACCGGCTATGGCCTGACATTCGGCATCCATTCGCGCATCGATGAGACCATCGCCCGCGTCAGCAACCGTATCCATGCCGGCAATATTTATGTCAACCGTAATATCGTGGGCGCCGTGGTAGGGGTTCAACCTTTCGGCGGCCAGGGTCTGTCGGGAACCGGCCCCAAAGCGGGCGGCCCCCTGTACCTGTATCGCCTGCTGTCGCAGGGCAATGACGATATGCCAAGAGGCATTGATCTGCCGGGCCTCAATCCTGCCGGCACGCTCTTGCCCGGCCCCACCGGAGAGACCAATGTCTATCGCCTTGTGCCCCGGGGTACGGTGCTGGCCTGGCCTGCCTCGGCTGAAGGCGCACGCCTGCAGCTGGAGCAAATTCTTGAAACCGGCAACCAGGCCTTGTTTGTGGACACACCTTCGGTACGGGGCTGGATCGGCGCAATCGCAAATGCAGACAACCGGCAGCGCATTGAGTTTATTGCCGAAGAGCGGATCGATGACGCGGTCCTGGATGCGGCACTGTTCGAAGGCGATGGCGATACCCTGCGCCGCTTGAACTTGCAACTGGCCGCAAAAAAAGGGCCGATTGTTATTGCCCAGGGCCTGCAAACCGATGAAATTACACATAGGCATCGCTATGCCATCAGCGGCCTGGTGCACGAACAAAGCATCAGCACCAATACCGCTGCGGCTGGCGGCAATGCAAGCCTGATGACGATCGCTTAGTGGTTGCAGGGGGCCTGGATCAGCGGGTACAAACCGTCACGCCCGCTGCGCCGGGCAAGGGAACTGCCTTTGGGTCCGGCGCACCATTTTTCCTTTGGAGATTCTGCCTTGGAGACGTTGCCCAGGCGTTAGCGGCCAGTATCGGTAGCGGTGGGCGTGCTCTGCCCCGCCTTATCCAGTTCGGCGCCGCTTGCAGCCGGGGCGGCCTCATCAACAGGGGGCGGCTCGGGATTCGGTGAAGCCGGTACGGCAGATGCCGGGACTGCTGCCGGATCACTGGCCGGCGGCAATTTCGGTCCGCGTTTGATATCGGCGTTGGCGATGGTGATCAGATCCTGCCCGATTCTCTCGGACCAATTCTGCAGCACGCCGGATGCGGCATTTTTGAATGCCGCCCTCTGCTGATTAGTCAACCGCGTCACTTGTACACCGGCCTGCTCCAGTTGGCCAACCGTTTCATCCACTGCCTGGGTTGCAGCCTGCGACGTCAGAATCGGCGCGGTTTCGCTGATGGCCTGCTCGGCTGCTGCGCGCACTTGTTGCTGGTCTTCACGCGACCAGTTATTCCAGACATTTTTATTGACTGCAATAAAAATTGGCTCTGCCGGATAATTCCACACCGTCAGGTATTTCTGGCCCATTTCATTGAACTTGAAGCCGGTAAATACCGAGAGCGGATTATCCTGGCCATCAATGGCCTTTTTCTGCAACGCATCGGGCACCCCTGTCAGATTCAGCTGCACCGGCGCTGCGCCCAGGGCCTTGAAAAAGTCCATGAACAGCGGCAAACCAATCACACGAATACGCATACCCTTCAAGTCGGCAGGCGCCTGCACAGGTCGCAGCGCATTACTTAGCTGACGATAGCCCGATGAGCCCCAGGCCAGGGTCACAATACCCGCCTTGTCCATATTGTCCCGTACCAGGTTGCCCAGGTCGCCACGAATCAATGCCGCAGTCCCGTCAATATCGGGAACAAAAAAGGGAAGAGAAAATATCGACAGCGCGCGAAACTGGCTTGACCAGTTGCTGGCCGAAGCAACAGCCATATCGGCCACCCCCTGGCGCACCGCCGTCGCTTCACGGGTCTGCTCGCCTTTGACCAGCGACGCGTTGGGATACATGCGGATATTTACACGCCCTTCGGTTTTTTCCGCCACCAGCTCGCGCCAGCGTTTGGCGGTGCGCCCGATGGCAATCCGCTCATCGGATACAAAGGAAAGCGAATACTCGGGCTTATAGCCACCCGCGCTTTGTGCCGAGGCCGGGCCAGCATGCAGCAGCAAGAATGCAGCACAGGCTCCAGGAAGCAAAAACCTGCACAATACTACCCTTTTCATTCCGTGAACATCCGTATTAGTGATTGATCGTACCTCGCATGTTACTGGAATTGGTGTACAACGGTGATATTTTCACCGGCCTTGACGGTAATCACCCGGACATAACGCGGCAAATCCCCGTTTGTAATCATCACATTATAGGTGCCGGGAGCCAACTGCACACTGCGAAATGGCGGGCTGGCGCCGCGAGATCGTCCGTTGATGAACACATTGCCCCACGGCCGTATCACAAAGGAAACCGTACCTTTTGAGGTACTGCGTGTAGCGCCTGCGCTTCGCTCGGCACGTGCCTCGGCAGCACGTCGGCGTTCACGCTCTTTTTTCAGGCGCGCATCTTGCTGGCGGGCTTTCTCCAGCGCCGCCTGCTCTTTGGCCTGATTCGCTTCCTCTTCGCGCGCAGCATCAGCCGCTTTCATTTCAACGGACTCGTTTATGCCCGAAGCCGGTGCAGCGCTTTGCGCCGTGGATGTTTGGTCCGCAGCAGCGGCGCTGGCGGGACTCGTTGCCGCCTGATTGTCCGTGACCGCATTGGTATTGGCAGTGTTATTGGCTGCAGTTTCGGCCCCGGTAGCCGCTGGCGTGCCGCTTTCTGTTGGCACCTCTGCACCAGCAGCCGGACTGGTGCTGCCAGCAGCGGCGGAGGGTGTCTCCTGGACAAACGTACTGGTGCGTCCCGACAGTGCGCCCTGTGTGGCTGTCTCGGGCGCTGCCGGTGTACTCGCAGCAGTATCCCCAGCCGTACCTGCTGCAGGCGCTGCCGATGAAGGTTGTTGGCTTGCCGCAGCCAGACGCGCCTCTTCTGCCTTGGTTGCTTCTTCGATGCGTCGAGCTTCCTGCTCACGACGTGCCTGCTCTGCAGTGGCCTGGTCGTTGGCAACAGCGCTATCCGCAGCCCCTGGCATCTGCGCAGCGGTCCCGCCGGTGGCGCTCAGCGTATTGCTTTGCTCCGTGGGCATGGGGCTGGCGCCCGTTGCCGACGGTGCAGTGGCCGCGGTCGCTGCAGCCGACTGCGCATTGCCTGGGCCGGAAGCCGGCTCGTTAGCGGCAGGCGGTGTGCTCGCCTCCGTTTGCGCCGAATCGGTCACCGGTGCAGTATTGCTGATGGCCGGGTCCTGACCCGCAGCTTCACCCGTCGGCGCGGCTGCCGGCGAAGACTGTCCTGCCGCACCCGATGCGGCTGTGCTCTCGGCATTACCGGCATCTGTTGATGCAGCATTATCCGCAGCTGTGGCCGCATCGGTTGCCGGCGCAGCCTCAGAAGGTGACTGCGATGTGTCAGAGGAAGGTTCGCCAGCCTGGTCGGCCGTCGCCGATGGGGTTGCAGTGGCGGCGGGCGCCTGCGGCGTTGCCGGTTCAGTAGAGGTCGCCACCGGGGGCGTGTCGGCCTCTTTTTGACCCCCAAAACCGAAATAGGCGCCTGCTGCGATGGCAGCCAACACAAGGGCAATCAGCAGCACCGGCGCATTCTTTTTTTCCTCCCGGGGTGGCGCAGGGGCAGCAGGTCCGCCGCCCCCGGGGGCGTCCGGCGGAGAACCGGACACGCCGCCGCTGTCTGTCTCTCTTGCCGCTGCCCCATGACTACCCGCCACGGCTTTTTGCTCGCCAGCGCCTGCGTCTGTCGGCGCGTCCGATGTTGCAGTCACGTTGCCAGCCGCAGCAGTGTCGGTCGCTGCAGCCGCTTGATGATCGGCACTACCCTGTTCACTTGCCAGATGAGCCGCACCCGCCGCACCGGCTACGCCGGTAGTACCCATGGCGGCCAGTCTGGCGCGTTCACTTTCATCGTGATGAGGCTGCGTTTCGTTTGCCCCCGCGCTCGTGGATGTAGCAGCATCGCGGCGCGACTGGCTTTGCGCCTGTTCTGCTCTGGCTTGTTCTGCCCTGACTTGTTCTGCCCTGACTTGTTCTGCCCTGACTTGTTCTGCCCTGACTTGTTCTGC